>NEUY01000058.1 GCA_002304425.1 Opitutia bacterium Tous-C10FEB | reverse complement strand
AGCGCTGAACCCGGCGCTACTTCCGGTCGAGCGGGTTAATTAGGTTACCCGCAGTTGCGCCGCGCAGGCGCCAACCACGCGACTAACGATGGCGATGCTTAACGGTGGCGCCGGTCTTGTCTTGGAAAATGAGCAGGCGAGTCGCTGGCTCGTAACCGACGAAACTGATACCGAGCGGTCCATTGACGAGCTCGCCCGCGGCATAGGCAGTCCCGTCAATCAAGATCCGGGGACGATCGGTGGCACTGACGCCATTAATTTTTAGGCCTTCCACCCAGGCTTTAAAAATTGCTGAGGGGACCGGTGGCCCGACGGGCGCGGCCGAGGGAGGCGGAACGGCCGGCGCGGGGGCGATGAGCGTGACGGCCGAGAGCGAGACCGCGACCGCAGCCGGCGGCGCCGCGGCCAAGACAATCGACGGGCTCAGCGGAGTTACGCGTTTGGCTACCGGCGGCGGCGAGAGCGGCTGAGTTTTTTCCGGCCGGATAAAATAAATCCCGTAGCTCAGCGCACCTAAACAAACGACTCCGGCAAAAATGAAAATGGGTTTTTTGATTGATCTCGGCGCCGCCTGATCGGGAGGAGGTGGGTTCAGCCGCGGCGAAGAATTTTCTGCCGCCGCCCTCGCTGATTTTGCCGCCAATGGGAGGGCCGGACTTCCCGCCGGCGCCGAGTCAACCGCCGGCAATGCACTAACAGAATCCCCCGGCAGCTTGGGCTGCAAACGAAGCTTGGGGACAATGTCGGCACTCATGACTCTTGCGTAGCAGTTCCCCTGCACAGCGGAATCAAAAAGTTAGGGCACTCATGACCATCAGGCTTGAGCCCCAGCGCTAGCCTGACAGCTTAGTTTCTTCATGCAGCGCCCCGCTTTCCCTCTTAGCGGCCAGCCCGCGGCCGCCACGAACCCGGAGTTGGTCCGCGTGCTGGGCCGGTGGTCCTTAACTGCACTGGTGGTTAATGCAGTGATTGGCAGCGGGGTCTTTGGGCTCCCGGATGATCTGGTTCGATTTGTAGGGGCGGCGGCTCCTTGGGCCTATGTGCTCGCGGCCGCCGGCATCGCCATCTTTATGGCCGTCTTTGCTGAACTTGGTTCGCAATTCAAGCAGGCGGGTGGGCCGTATCTTTTTGCTCGAGAGGCGTGCGGTCAGTTTTGGGGAATTCAAATGGGCTGGTTTATTTGGTTAGTTCGCCTAACGGCTGCCGCGGCCAACACGAATTTGTTTGTCACCTATCTCGGAGAATTCTGGCCCGGAGCCACTGCGCCCATCCCGCGCATCGTGATCATGGCGAGCTTACTGGGCGCCCTGACGTTCACGAATATTCGCGGGATAGATCGAGGCGCTCGGCTCGCCAACTGCCTGACCGCGGCTAAACTTCTCCCGCTAATACTACTGATCGTAATGGGGCTTTGGTGGTCGGGCCCCAGCTGGTCCCAGCCGAGCGTTACCGCCACGCCGACTGGCTGGCTCAATGCCGTGCTCGTACTGTTATTTGCCTTCGGCGGCTTTGAAGCCGCCCTGATGCCGCTCGCCGAAGGGAAAAATCCGCGCCGCGATATTCCTTTCGCGCTTTTTACTGGGCTGCTCGTGATCGCCGCCTGCTATTTTCTCACCCAGATTGTCGCCATGCGCACCGTACCCAATCTTGCGGGGAGTGAACGCCCCTTGGCGGATGCGGCCCGCACCTTACTCGGTCCGATCGGGGCGGCGTTCATCGCCCTCGGCGCCATGATCTCCACCTCCGGGTATCTAAGTGCGCAGATCATCGGCGTGCCGCGCCAAACTTACGCCATGGCCGAACGGGGCGACTTTCCCCCGCTCTTCGCGAGCGTGCATCCTCGGTTTCGCACCCCGTATATTTCCATTCTAATATGGTGCCTGCTCGTGCTGGCGCTCGCCATTTATGGAAATTTTATGTGGAACGCCGTGATCTCAGCGGGTGCCCGCCTCGTCACCTACGCGCTCGCCTGTGTTTCTCTCATTCGCTTGCGTCAGCAGCGACCTCACGCGGATGCCTTCCGCTTGCCGGCCGGTAGCGTAATCGCTCTCACCGGCCTAGCCCTGTGCGGGACGCTGCTCGCCCAGATGAACCTAACCCATGCCGCGGTCATCAGTGGAATTGTCGCGATCGCTAGCCTCAATTGGTTCATGGTGCGGCGCTCGCCAGCTGATTAAGCCGCCATTGCCATCGATCGCCCCCACTGCCTTGCTGCCGCCATGCCCTTGACCAAAGTCGAACTCTCCCGTCTGCGTGACTTGCGCGAGAAAAAAAACCGCGAGAGTGCGGGGCTTTTTGTCATCGAAGGCGAAAAAGTAATCGGCGAATTATTAGCCGCGCATTATCCGCTTTTAGAAATTTATGCGACGGCGGCCTGGTTTAACGCCGCCCCTCGCGCGGCAGCGGACGCCCGCTCCGTGCAACTGATCACGCCAGAGGAAATGGCGCGCGCTAGTCATTTCCCGACGCCCGCCTCTATTTTAGCGGTCGGTAAAATCACGCGTCCCCCGCTGGTTCACGGCACGCTTAACCACGGGCTGACCCTCGCCCTCGATGGAATCCAAGATCCGGGCAATGTCGGCACGTTGTTACGGGTCGCCGATTGGTACGGATTAGATCGCGTCGTGCTGTCACCGGATAGCGCTGATCTTTTTTCCCAGAAAGTTATTAACGCAAGTATGGGCTCGTTCGCGCGGGTGACCGTCCACACTCAGCCGCTGGCCGAGGCCTTAGCGGGGTGCACCGCGGCGGTGCTTGGCTGCGATCTACAGGGCGCGCCAGTGCATGCCCTCACGCCCCACCAAAATGCGGTGATCGTGATCGGCAGCGAAGGTCGCGGCCTGTCCGCGGCCGTACAAGCGGGCATCACCCAGCACGTGACTATCCCTCGTTACGGCCACGCTGAATCACTAAATGCAGCCGTGGCTGCCGCCATCGTTTGCGATAATCTGCGGCGCGTCGCGCCCCAACGCTAGGACCTGCGTTTCAGCTTTTTTTCTGCGCGATCCAAGCGCGCACATTTTCTTCCAAGAGATCCAGCGGGACGGACCCATTTTTTAACACGAGGTCGTGGTACTCACGCAAGTCGAAGGCCGCTCCTAGTTGTTTTTTAGCCAGCGCCCGTAATTCGAGAATTTTGAGCATCCCAATTTTATAGGCGGTCGCCTGGCTGGGCCAAACGATGTAACGATTAGTCTCGGTAAAAATATCCCGCTCGGGATTTGGCGTGTTCTGGCGGAAATATTCCATGACCTGAGCCCGCGTCCATTTTTTGGCATGCAACCCCGTATCAACCACCAGACGCACGGCCCGCAACAATTCATCATAGAGTCGGCCGAAATCCTGATAGGGATCTTGGTAATAACCGAACTCCTTGGGGAAATATTCCGCGTAAAGCGCCCAGCCTTCCGCGTACGCCGTATTGCCGCCATACATCCGAAACTTAGGCATGTTTTTTAACTCCTGCGCGATCGCGATCTGCATGTGATGGCCGGGGATCGCTTCGTGGTGAGCCAGCGTTTCCATTTCAAAAATGGGCACGCCGCGCATGTCGATGGTATTAACATAATACGCCCCAGGTCGCGTACCATCGGCGGAAGGTTGCTCATAGAAAGCGCCCGCCGAACCTTGTTCACGAAAAGGCTCCACCGGTTTCACGACCAACGGCGCCTGCGGCTTGGTGATAAAAAATTCATCTAAGCGGACGCGCATCGCCTCAATGATTTGATGCGCGCGTTTAAGATAGGCCGCTTTTCCCGCCGGGGTCGTGGGATAATAAAACTGCGGGTCCTCTTTGATGAATTTAAAAAAAGCCTGCCGATCCCCTTTAAACCCAACCTGCTGCATGATGGCCGCCATATCCTGATGAATGCGCGCCACCTCACTCAGCCCCAATTGATGAATCTCCGCCGCGGTTAATGGCGTGGTGGTCGAGCCGCGCAGGGCGAAAGCGTAATAATCAAGCCCCTCCGGAAATTTCCACACGCCATCATCATCGGTCGCGATCTGTTGCTGCGCCACGAGCACTTTGATTAATTTTTCGTAGGCCGGCCCTACCGCTTCGAGCAGCGCCGCCCGCGCCTCGGCCAATAAACTGGCCCGGGTGGCCGCATCGATCGAGGGCAACGCGCCGACTTTGGTGGAGAAATCTTCCCACAAGGCACTGGATTTTTCGGTCTGCGCAAAAGGCTGACCACTGATAACCTCTTTGATCGACTCGATCACTAAAGGAAACACGAAGCGCGGCGGAATAATATTCTTCGCGGCCCGGAGCTCCACCCCGGCAATGAGCTGATCAAATAACCGGGCCAGCCCCCGCAACCGCGCGATGTAAGCCTGCGCTTCCGCAACGGTGGTAATCGGATGATAATTAATTAAAAAAGCCGCCGCTTCCGAATGCAGCCCCGACATCTGGTTGAGCGGATAATTGTAATGCCGCCACTTCCAGCCCTCGATACTCCGCTCCGCATCTTTAACGAACATGCGGTAGCTCACCTTGGCCTGATCATCGAGGAGCGCAAAATTGATTTGCTGCTTCAACTCGGCAAAATGCTGCACCGTCAGCGCGAAATCTTCGAGCGCCCGCGCCTCGGAAATATCATCCCATTGGTCCATGTCTTTTTTTATCCCTAGCGCCCCCATCATCATCGGACTGCGAGCGACGGCCTCATCAAAGACTTGGTCGAAAAAAGCATTGGCCTTCGCCGATTCGGCCGCGACCGCCGCCGCGGCTAGTGGCTCGGCCGCGCGCGCGGCCACTCCCTGAGTCAGCAGCGGCAGCAGAAGCGCGCCACCCAACAGCCAGCGATAAATATTTTTCATAAAAAATTAATTAAGTTTCCCGCATCGCCCGCCAGCCCTCGTGGATTTGACCCAAAGAAGGAGCGTTACCAGGCCCGCTGCGCATCAGCAATCATCTGTTGCAGCACAGGGAAACGAATCTCCCCGTAGTTAAAAGCAACTCGCAGTTTGCCGTCACGAAAAACCCACGTGGTGGGAATCCACGTCACCGGCAGACCCAAAAAAGTATTAAGCCGATCCGCCACCAAGCGCGAAGCATTGGGGTGATTGCGCAGCATCAAATTCGGCTGGGGGCCGAGCCCGCCGGCCGTGAGGACCGAGTCCGGACTTTGCCCGCCATGCCAAATGTTCACGAGGACAAATTTAACTGATGGATTGGCCGCGATGAACTGCGCCCAACCCTCGGGCTTAAGCTCGGCTCGGCAATTCGAGCACCAGGGCGCCCAAAAATGCACCACCGTCGTCACCGCTGGGCTGGCCACGATTGCGCTGATTTCTTTTTCGAGATCGGCCGCCGGATTTTGCGCGGATACCCCCGGGGCGAAGGCCAGCGCGACCAATAAAATAAAAAGCTTCATAGGATCAAAGCTGCGCGCCCGCTGAAGCTTTTCCAGCCCCAATTTCTGCGCATAATTTACGGGGCCCCGTCGTGCAAGACGACCGGGACAGATTTCTTGCGCAACTTAAGATTGAGCAGCTCCACTCCGAACGAGAAGGCCATGGCGAAGTAAATATAGCCTTTGTTGACGTGCTGATGCGTGCCCTCCGCGACGAGCGTCACGCCAATCAAGAGCAAAAAAGACAACGCGAGCATTTTTAGCGTGGGGTGCACGTGCACGAAATCGCTAATCGCGTCCGCATACCGCAGCATAACTCCGAGCGCGATCACGACAGCCGTAATCATCACCCAGAGCGTGTTGGCCATCCCGATCGCGGTGATCACGGAATCGAGCGAAAAGACAATGTCGAGCAGCAGGATTTGCACGATGACCGCATTAAATTTGGCGGGGCCTTTTTTCTGCGCGGTAGCCTCGGCGCCCTCTAACTTTTCATGAATCTCCATGGTACTTTTCACCATGAGAAAAAGCCCGCCGCTGAGCAAAATGAGGTCGCGGCCAGAAACGCTGAACCCACCCACCGAAAAAATCGGTGCAGTTAATTTAATCATCCACGCCAAGCTGCAAAGCAGCAAGATGCGCGTGACTAAGGCGAGCATGAGGCCGGTCTTACGCGCTTTTGCCTGCTGCTCCGCCGGGAGTTTGCCGGCCAAAATTGAAATAAAAATGACGTTGTCGATGCCGAGTACGATCTCGAGGGCGGTCAATGTGATCAGGCTAATCCAAATTTGTGGGTCAGTTATCAATTCCATAAGGCGGCGAGTCAGGGCACCCGCCGCGCCCGCGTCAAGTGGGGCTGCACGGTAAACTTTCGCTTTTTTTCCACTCGCGCCGTGGCAGCTGTGAGGTCTGAACTTACGGCGCGAGCCCGACCAGGCTCAGGCCAAAGCGCAGCCAAAGCGGAATCGTAAAGAGCGCCAAGACTGTCGTCCCGATAATAATCTGGACCGCCACCAAGGGCTGGCCGCCATAGACGCGGGCCACAATCACGGATACCACCGCCGCCGGCATTGCGGCCTGAACGACGAGCACGCGCTTGAGTTCAATCGAGCAAGGCGCCCAGTAAACCACACTGAGCAGCAGTAACGGCAGCACCGCGAGCCGAAGCAAACAGGCGATCAGAGTTACGCGGGGATTAACCAATTGCTGCGGATCGGTGAGGTGGGGCGCTAAGCTCACCCCCGACATCAGCAATCCCAGTGGGATCGCACACCCGGCTAAGGCATGAATAAAATTCATCACGAGGGCCGGCAGTTGCTCAGCCACCCCAGTTAAGTTGGCCACAACCGCGAGCAGGAGCGCCACTAGGGGGGCGTTGATTAATTTACGCCAGCCCGCGAGCGGGGATAAACCGCTGACAACTAAAACCCCGCCCGTCCAAATTGCCGCCTCTAAGCCAACGTTATAAATCAACAATACGGCGCGACTTTCTGGACCGAACAGAGCGTCCATGAGTGGCAGTGGCAGATAGCCATAATTAGTTAAGCCCACCGTTAGGGCGAAGGTCCGGAGTCCGTGACCGATGGTTAACCCCAGTGCTCGGGCCACATACCAACCGATGACCATCGATAACAGCGTCAGCCCAAATCCAAGCAACGGCGGCAATAATAAGTTGCCCGGTTGCCGCAACGCAGGGTTCAGCGCCACGGATTCAAAAATAAGACAGGGGGTGGTGACCATGAGGACCAAATTAAACAAGCTGCCCTCGGCGGCTTCCGTGATCAACCGCGTGCGCCGCAATCCGACCCCCAAGGCGATCATGGCGAAGACCGGTAAAATGGTGAGAAACAGCTGACCGTAAGACATCATACGGCGGTCAGATTGGTGGCACCGCCTCGGGCAAAGCCAGAGTAAATCGCGCTCACCGCGCCATCGCTTGGCCGGCTAGCCAACCGCCGGTCCAGGCCGCTTGGAAATTAAATCCGCCGGTAATTCCATCAACATCCAAGACCTCTCCCGCAAAATGGAGTCCGGGCACGAGGCGGCTTTCCATGGTCTTAAAATCCACCTCGCTCAACCGCACCCCGCCGCAGGTCACGAACTCTTCTTTGAAAGCGCTCTTGCCGGTGACCGCAAACTCGCCTGCGCCCACCTGCGCCGCCAACGCCCGCAAGGCCGCGCCTGAGGCCATCGCCCACTGCGTCTCGGGGGCGAGGCCGGCAGCGATTAATAATTTTTCCCACAAGCGCAGTGGCAAACCCACGGGACACCACGTCGCCACCTGTTTCTTGGGCTGCGCCGCGCGAGCTTGCTCCAATGCCGCCAGCAACGCCGCGGCGCTAAACGTCGGCGCCCAGTTGACGAGCAAAGTAAATTGATAACTGCAGTCGTGGAGGATCCGCGCGCCCCATGATGAAAGCTTGAGGATCGCCGGGCCGCTTTGACCCCAGTGCGTAACCAGCAACGGCCCGCTCGCCTGCAAATTTGTGCCCCGCACCGTGGTCAGGGCTTCCTCCACCGCGACCCCCGCGAGGCCCTCTAAACGCGGGTCCTTAATGTGAAACGTAAACAGCGAAGGCACCGGCGGCTCGATCGTGTGACCGAACTGCTGCGCGAAGGTGAAGCCAAGGTTAGTTTGGTTGCCGCCGGTCGCGAGCAAGAGCCGATCACTCGTCACGACTTCCCCGGTTGTTAAGGTGACCTGAAAAGGACCAGCCCCACCGGGGCTGGATGGCGCCAGCCGCCGCACTGATTTAATTCCCGTCTGCAAGACGAGCGACACCCCCGCTCGCTCCGCTGCGCCGCGCAAACAATCGATAATCGTCTGCGAATTATCCGTCACCGGAAATATCCGTCCGTCCGCCTCAATTTTTAGCGCCACCCCGCGTTGCTCAAACCAATCGACCGTATCCCGCGGCTGCCAGCGATGAAAAGCTCCGAGCAATTCCCGCGAACCGCGCGGATACCGTTTCACTAATTCGCGCGGATCAAAACACGCATGCGTCACATTACAACGACCGCCGCCGGACACTTTCACTTTCGCTAACGGGTGCGCCGTCGCCTCATAAATCGTCACGCGGCCATGCGGATTGGCTTCCGCACAAGCAATGGCCGCAAAAAAACCGGCGGCTCCCCCACCAGCGACGATAATCTGTTGCGGCTGCATACTGATCAAGCGTGAGCCGGCGCTGAGCCGTTGTCCAAAAATAAAAGTGCCGCGACCTCAGTCGCGGCACGCTTAAATAAAACTAGCCAAGCTAAAGCCTGAGTTTGCTGGCGCGGCGGATCCGCCGAGCAGTTACTTGTCTTTTTTATCTTTCTTGGGTCCGCGAGCACCGGCTTTACGCATCTCATCAAACTTTTTCAACTGCTCGGGATTCAATACCGCGCGCCGTTGATCGGCGAAAGGCTTGTTGGCTGCCCGCAGCTGACTGCGTTTGGCCTCAGGCGCGAGCGTGCTATCCTTCATGATGGCATCGGCGGCCGCTTTTTCCTGCTGATTAATGGCCTGCCATTTAGCCTGCTGGTCAGCGGTTAGGCCAAGTTCTTGCGCGGCGCGCTTCATCATCTGACCAGGGCGACCAGGGCCGCCAGGGCCGCGACCGTGTTCGGGTTGACCGGCCGGAGGAGCCGGCGGGGCTTCCGCGCGCAGGGCGGGAGTGCCGAGTAAAATAAGACCAACGAATGCGATACTAAGCTTAAGGATATTTTTCATATGGGAGGAATTAATGGTTACTCGACATAGGACGCTGAGGAAGCAGCGAGGTTTCAGCCCTGCCTTAAATCGTGCCAGCCCCCCACCCCTAATGCTCGCGCTCGGCGGCGCTGACCGGCGCCGCTTTACTCCTGCGGAAATTAACTCACCCTCATCTGCGCCCTTATTCACCCCGACTCATGAACTTAATCCCACGCGTACAAATCGCCGTGCAAGTGGTGACCGCCGCACAAAATCAGTTGCCCGCGACTGTTCGCGCCGTGGCCCAGGAGGTGCCGGTTTGCTACGAATCTCGCCCCCATCTCGCCCTCATCGCCGATGGTCTCGAGGCCGATCTGCTCGGCTTATTTGTGGGTGATGAGCACGGCGCAGAACTCGGTGAGACGCAGCCCTTACCCCCGCAGATCCTGCTGTTTCTTGATAATATCTGGGGCCTAGCAGCAGCGGATGAAGCTAATTATCGCGCTGAAGTGCGCCTAACTTACCTCCACGAACTCGGCCATTATTTGGGCTGGGACGAAGCGGAAATTGCGCAGCGCGGCCTAGAATGATTGGCCCGCCCACCCCGCCACCGCGCCCTCGCCCAGAGTCCCCGTGAAGTAGGGCTTTCATTTAGCTGCTAAATCTGCTTATTCCGTTCTTAAAAACAGCTTTGCGCTAACCGCGCGATCGCCTATATCTAATCATTATGAAGAAGCTCCTCACCGCCATTTTCTGTGCCACCGCCCTTGCCGGCGCCCTGTCTGCTGCCGGCGAATTAACCCGCGCGTCCGTCGTTGAGCGCCTGGATAGCTGCGAAGCGATTCTGCAATCCATCCAAGGCAATTATAAGACCGCCATCCCCGCTGATATTCTCCGTCGCGCCAAGGGCATCGTCATCGTCAACCAATTCCAAGCCGGTTTTATCTTCGGCGTCAAAGATGGCTACGCGGTCGCCTTAGTCCGCCGCCCTAATGGTAAATGGTCCGTCCCTGCCTTTATGCGCGCTGGCGAGCTGAGCCTCGGTCTGCAAGCGGGCGGTAAATCAATCAATGCGGTTTATGTTTTGATGGACGACGCCACGGCCCGTCTTCTGTTCAAGAACCGCATGAATCTCGGCGCAGAAGCTAAAGTCTTGGCCGGCATCCGCTCAGCGGAGCGGGAAAAAATTACCTCGGCGCTTCAAACCGAAGCGAATGTCTTAGTCTATTCCAACAACGAAGGCCTGTACTTCGGCGCCGCCGTTAAAACCGGTTACATGTCACCCCATGACGAAGCCAATCGCCTGTTCTACAGCAGCACCAACCGGCTGCCAGAATTACTGTTCAGTGATTGGGTCACGCCTCCCACGGAGGCGCACTTCTTGATCGATCACGTGACGCGCATCACGCAGTAAGCACCCCCACTGCCGCCACCAACCCGCCTTAGCTGGCGGGTTTTTTTATGCCCTAATCTTAGGTTGGCCGGGTCGCCGGAACTCTTGCAGATAAATCACCAGCGCGGCCAGTACCTCGGTCACCACCCGCGCCTGCGCCGTCACGCGATCGGCTCCCGGCATTTCCACCTGCCCAGAAATAACCACGAGTTTTCCGCCGGGTCGCCGATGACATAACGCCCACCAAGCCATCGGCACCGCCACGCCGTGCTCAACACTCGGCTCAGCGTAACCGGTCGTCGCGAGCCCCAAATCCGCCCCAAACAAAACGCCGGCCCCCTCTGCCATTTCTACCGCGACGCGCTGCGAGACGCTATTAACCCGCTGCGCATGAGCTCGATTGACCCCGAGATGGCGCACCTTTTGCGCGAGTGAGTAGGCGGTGATCCCGCCTAAAAAATAACGCGAGGCCCCCGCCACTGTCCCAATTTTCGCCTGCACTTGGCCACAAGTCAGACTCTCCGCGACGGCGAGCGTCAGCCGTGGTTTTGCTAAAAATAAAGGGGCTAGGTCCGGGTTCGTTCGCATCGCCACCAGCATGGGTTCTGCGGAGGAAAAGGAAAGTCTCCTTAACGCGCACGCCCCACCACCGCCGGCGATCAATTATTTTTCTGCGGCCAGCCGGCGCCGCGCCCGCCACCGCTGGGCAGCATTAATAATATGACCGACGCACTCCGTAGCCCCGCAGCGACAGGGATGATCTCGCCACTCCGTATAGGAAAATCCGTAATCATAAGTCAGCTCTTCCCCCGGCGCGATATCGCGACACGCCACGACCCAAATATGGCCGCGGATATTCTGCGTTTCACAATTCGGCCCACAGGAATGATTGATCCGCCGCGCTAAATTCCACGCGATGTCCCCGTCGAGGTCGTAACGTTGATTTAATTCGAAAATATAAACGCACCCATCTGCACCCGCCGCACGGCGCGCCAGCCGGCGATCCTCGCGCCGCTGCGCCTCAGACTTGGTGATGCGTGCGCCGACATATTCAATCACCCGTTCGCCCTGCGGCACAAAATCGCGCGCGAATAATCCATAGCCGTGCACGCCCGAGCGGCGCAGCTGAATCAGGGGAGCGGAATAATTTTTGCGGGGACGTGGCACCGTCAGGCGAGCTCCAGCCCCACCGGACAATGATCACTGCCCATTACCTGCGGTTCAATCCAGGCGCGCTGCAGCTGTGACTTGAGCCCGGCTGAAGCCATGAGGTAATCGATGCGCCAGCCAATGTTGCGCTCGCGGGCCCCCGCCCGATACGTCCACCAACTATAATGATCAGGCCCCGGCTCGAAATGCCGAAAGGTATCAACGTATCCGGCGGCCAAATAATCCCGAAAGCCCGCCCGCTCTTGATCAGAGCATCCGGGGCTACCCACATTTTCTTTAGGCCGAGCGAGATCAATCGCCTCATGGGCTACATTGAGGTCCCCACAAAAAACGACCGGCTTTTTCTTTTCTAATTTTTTCACATAAGCCAGCAAGGCGCGATCCCAGGCCTGCCGAAAGTCGATCCGCGCCAACTCCGGCTGGGCATTGGGCACATAGACCCCCACCACATAACAATCCGCAAACTCCGCCGTCATCGCGCGCCCCTCGGCGTCATGCAGCGGCGAACCAATCCCCGTCGTCACCGCGAGCGGCTGCCGCCGCAGAAAGAAGGCCGTGCCGCTATACCCTTTTTTCTCCGCCGCATTCCAATGCACGGTATAGCCCGCCGGCCAAACTACGCCCTGCACGTCTCCCGGCAGGGCTTTTACTTCTTGAAGGCAAATGACATCAGCTTTCGCTGCCGCCATCCAATCGAGCAAACCCTTGCCGAGAGCAGCCCGTACGCCATTCACATTCCAGGAAAGTATTTTCATGAGCCCCCACTGCTTCGTGGTTTCCCGCTCGCGGTGCAACACGTTTTGCCTTTCGTGCGATAAAACTTCGGCGCAAGCTCCTCGCTATGCTCGGCTCACCCCACCCCCGGCTGAAATTATCCTCTTTTCCCTCGGCCGCCCCGCTGACTTATCTTTTATTTATCCTGATTTATGACGCTCCGCGCCGCATGACACACCGCTCGATTGCTTCC
>NEUY01000057.1 GCA_002304425.1 Opitutia bacterium Tous-C10FEB | reverse complement strand
GCCTTGATCGGTGAATCACGGCGCGGTGCCCATTAAATGCACCTCCAGATTACCAAGATTATAAGCAAGCATGCGAGTATCTTGCCCCATAATCAGGCCGGGGGAATCTGTAATAAACTCAAACCGATTCCCGCCGGCAGCGAGCACAAGATTGAGTACATTAACCGAGGCGGTTTTTTCGTCCGCCAAGCTAGCGTGCCAGATTTCAGCACCATTCAGGCTTAATGCCACCCGCCGAGCCCCTACTACCGTGATATTAAAGGCCAGCTGCACACGGAGGGATTGCGGATGGGGATTATGGATCGAAAATTCATTATCGCCCGGAGACCACATCCAGTAGTGCGCCCCTTCATGCTCAAGCGCATACCATTTTTTCGGAAAATCGATAGTGGCCCTTTGACCTGCTGAATTTTTTCGTAAGGCCGATGAGCCCTTAAATTCATACCCCTCATTAGGGATGGGATCCAACGTGATGTGGCCGGTAAGCAATGTGAGATTGCCGAGCAGCAACACCGGCACCCACCAACGACCCGACGGCACGAGCACATTAAAGGCGAATTGCATGGGGAGTAACACCCGTGAGGCCGCACTCGGTTCCCCCTCCCAGACGGCATCGCCTAAAAACATGAGAAGCACGGCAAAAGTTGCGCCCACCCGCCACCACGCCTGGTGCCACTGCGGCCGCATTATCAGATAGATAAATTGCACGGCAACTGCGATCAACATGCTGAGATTAGCCACCGGATGAAGATGCTGCAGGCTAGCCCCCGGCAGAACAGCGAGCGTCTCCTGCCACTTGTGGACATAGGCCGAGAAGGGCAGGGTAAAATTACGCGACCCCACCGCCAACACGGGACCAAAGTGCACATACAGATAGGCGACCCATAACAATAGTGGAGCCGCGGTCAGACTGCCCCGCAAAATCACCGCGCCCCACCCTTTCCACCCGAGTGGCTTCGCCGGCAATAAGGCAGACGATCCGAGAAGATTGGTCTCTTTGCCCAAACCACTTAACGCAAATATGATTGTAGCCAACCAAGGCCGATTTTTCTCCACCAACAAAACTCCAAGCGCGATCAGCAGCAAACTGGGACCATCCAAGAGCGCATTCCGCACACTGGCACACAAGCCCAACGAAAACATCACCCCCGCCCAGCGAATAAAATGAGACCAGCCCGTCGGCGGAAACCAACGCAGCGAAATCCAAGCGAGCAAGCACCAGCAAAGAGCATTCTGTAAGGCGAAGGCCTGTAAGATCCATGCGGATTGACCGAGCCCCAACACCCAAGCGGTCGCCGGCAAAAGAATGCGCCGCGCCCGGTAAGGCAAATCATCGACCGCTCGCGGCAACTGCGTATTCCGCAACGAGGGATCCAAGGCAATCTGCGCGTAATATTGCGCATCATAGCCGTCAGAGTGCCGATCCACATAATACTCCAACTTCCGGAGTTTGCTGAGACTCGCTTCCTCATTCCTGCTCCCAAAATTAATGAGGTAAGTAAATCCTTTGCCCGGCAGGTAAAATTGGCAGAAAATCCAAATAAAGGCTGCCACCACTGCGAGGTAGCTGATGACCACCGGTCGATTAATCGAGCGCCCGGCGAAAGTCTTTAACGGATTACCCAGGCGCGGTTCAATCATGGCATCCACGGGAATGCCCGCCACGGCGGAGGTTTTTAGTTTGAGCCATCGTTGCAAATAATGGCAGGCTTATGCGCCCGACAACGCTAAATAATGCCTCCCGCCTCGCCCACCTTGATTGCCACCCCGCCCGCGACCTACCTGCGACGCGGGTGGATGACTATCACCTTGATCGGAGTCGTCGCCTACCTGGGGATCCTTTCCACCCACATGTCGCCTCACGCCGGGGGTTCCGACTCATCAGGCTATCTCACGAGCGCTCGACTGCTAGCTCAGGGTCAATTCTTCGCGCCAGTCCGCAGCCTGCCAGAACACTCCTCCGTGGCGTTTGGTCCAATGGCCTTCCAACCTTTAGGCCTCCGCCTGCACCCCACAGGCGATCGCCTCGTCCCGACCTACCCGATCGGCCTGCCCCTGCATCTCATTGCGGCCGCAAAAATCGTGGATTGGAATTATGCTGTTATGGCGGTTAATCTACTGTCCGTTTTAGCCAGTGGAGGCTTGCTTTGGAACCTCGCGCGGCAACTAGGTTTATCGCCCCTTTGGTCGGCTACTGGGGTGCTTTGGCTCTGGCTGTGTCCCGTTTTTATTTTCTCTGCGCTGCAGCCGATGAGCGACCTGCTCGCCTTGGCTTGGTCCCTCGCTGTATTATCCAGCGCTCTGCGCGGGCGCGATGACTGGCGCTGGGGACTCGCCTGCGGGGTCGCTCTTAGCCTAGCCGTACTCGTGCGTCCCACGAGCGCCCTGCTGGTGTTTCCCGTGTTGATCGCTCTGGGCTTGCAGTGGAGAGCTTACCTAGCGGTTGGCGCGGGCGGCTTACCCGGCGCGGCTCTCTTTGCTTTCTACAATTGGAAAGCTTATGGCTCTCCGCTGATCACCGGTTACGGCGAAGTGTGGTCCGCCTTTAGCCGAGACTATTTCGGGCCTAATTTACTCCAGTTCGCTCACTGGATCCCTGTTTTATTTTCGCCCCTCATTATCGTAGCCCTGGCCGCGCCGTTCCTCCCCACCGCCCGGCTGCGTGGCTACAAAATGCTCGCGGTATGGTTTGTGACCCTCGTTAGCTTTTATGGCTTTTACTACTGCGCCAGCGAAACTTGGTGGTATCTGCGTTTTATTTTACCGGCCTTCCCCGCCTTAATTCTAGCAGCCCTTAGTGCCCTCGCCGCAACCAAACAGACTCTTCGGCTCACTCCTAAAACAACCGCCATGGCTGCGGCAGCCCTGCTGGCAATCTCGGCCGCTTGGCAGATCAGCGCAATCCAGCGCTTGGATGTGATGACGCTGGAGCAACGCGAACGTACTTATCCAGATTCCGCCCGTTGGGCCCAAACCCACTTGCCGGCTAATGCCGCTATTTTTTGCATGCAAGTCAGCGGCGCTTTTTTCCATTATACCGATTTTCTACTGATCCGCTGGGATCAGGATAGGTCCAGCTTACTCCTCACCACCCTCGCCGCGCAAAAGCGACCGATCTATGCCGCACTCTTCCCCTTTGAGTCAGCTGAAGCCTTAAGAAAAATTGGCGGTCATTGGACCAAGCTCAGCACCGTTGGTCAGGTAACCTTTTGGGAGCGTCAGCCCTAAATCGCATGCTTCTCTTCGACGCCTCCCACACCAGCCACACTTCCGCGCAGACGGGAATTCAACGCGTGTGCCGCACGCTCTTCGCCGAACTGCAATCACAAGGAGCGGTGACGCCCATCTGCTACGATCCCCACCTCATTGGCTGGCGAGCCCTCGCTCCGAAGGAAACGTCGATTCTTCTCGATCGCAGTGGTGGCACGGGCCGATCACGCGGGGCCAAGTGGACGCTTGCTCAGAAAATAGCTGGTGCCACCCAGCGATGGCTCGGAGCTAAACCTTCACTACCCGCCGCGCATGGTCTCATTTGCCCAGAATTATTTTCGGCCAAAGTGGGAGCGCAATTGCCCCGTTTGTTATCCGCGGTTGCCGGCCCGCGCGTCGCCATTTTCTACGATGCGATTGCTTTAAAATTTCCTGAGCTTACGCCCGCCAAGACGGTCGCCCGCTTTCCCGCCTATCTACGCGAATTGCTTTTATTTGATGGGGTCGTCGCCATTTCGGAAGATTCCGCGACTAGCCTGCGCGACTATTGGCGCTGGCTGGGGATCGATCAACCGCCTCCGGTCCACGCCATCCCCCTCGGCGTCGATCGTCCCACTCTGCTCTCAGCTAACAAAGCGAACCCATCCCCGACTATTCCCCGATTGCTTTGTGTCTGCACGATCGAAGGCCGCAAAAACCACCTCGCCTTACTCGAAGCTTGCGAATCTCTCTGGCTCGAAGGCCTCGCTTTCGAATTACAGCTCATCGGGATGCCCCGAGCCGACACGGCCGGCCCAGCCCTAGCCCGAATTCAGGCCCTCCAGCAAGCGGGCCGCCCTCTCCTCTTTTCCGGATCGGTGCCCGACGCCACTCTCCACGCGGCCTACCAACAATGCAGCTTCACCGTCTACCCGTCATTGATTGAGGGTTTCGGCATGCCCGTACTGGAAAGTCTCCACTACGGTAAACCTTGCGTCTGCTCAAGCCGCGGGGCCCTCGGCGAATCCGCCCACGGTGGGGGCTGTCTCACCTTGGCGTCAGTCGATGCCAACAATCTCGCCGCAACGTTAGGTCGATTGATTAAAAATCCAGCCGAAGTCGCGCAACTCGCAGCTCAGGCCCGCAGCCGCCACCTGAAAACGTGGCCAGAGTACGCCACCGCGTTCACGACGTGGATGCGCGCCCTGCCGCGCCGCGCTTGAGCCAAGGCTTTGCGGTTGCTTAGCATCATTCACTGACCTTTAGTCCCACGCAATTTCCATGGCCCTCTCCCTTTTCACGACCAAAACCAGCAAAGCCATCATCGCCCGAGCGCGAGATGACCATGCGACCAAGATGCGGCTGAAATATAAGCCCTACTACCATGCCATGGAGGCCCAACAGGGGACCAAGATCCAGCTGCAAGGCCGCCCAATGGTCATGCTCTCAAGTAACGATTACCTTGGACTTTCCTTTCACCCCAAAGTGATCGAAGCCTGCGCGCAGGGAGCCAAAACGTGGGGCTCCAGCACCACCGGCGCGCGGATCTCCAACGGCTCGCGGGCTTACCATACCGTGCTCGAAGAAAAACTGGCGGCCTTCCTCGGGCGCGAGGCCTGCCACGTCAGTGTGGCGGGCTATGTTTCCTGCATCTCGGCGGTCGCAACTTTCGCCCAGAAAGGGGACACCATCCTGGCTGATAAAAACATCCACTCGTGCCTGTGGGACGGCGTGCGCTTGTCGAGTGCGACCGTCGAACGCTTCAGCCACAACAACCCAGAAGATCTTCGCCAAATCTTGCAGGCCCTTGAACCGAAGACGCCAAAAATGATCGTCGTAGAAGGCGTTTATTCCATGGAAGGACATATCTGTCGCTTGCCTGAAATTGCGCGCTCAAGCGAGGAGTCCGGTTCCTTTCTGGTGGTCGATGACGCTCATGGCTTCGGCATTCTAGGCCGCCAAGGCCGCGGCACCGTCGATCACTTTCAACTGAACGATAAGGTCGATATTATTTGCGGCTCGATGTCGAAATCGCTCGCTAGCACAGGTGGCTTTATTGCGGGCTCACGCGAACTCATCGAATATCTGCGGAGCCATTCCAAACAAACCCTCTTCAGCGCCGCGCTCGCCCCGAGCCAAGCAGCGGCCGCGACGGCCTCGCTTGAGCTCATGCAATCGGAACCCGAGCACCTGGCTAAACTGTGGAAAAACACCAAGCGCTACCGTGAGATGCTGAAAGGCCTTGGCCTCGATACCTGGGAGAGCGAAACCCCCGCCGTGCCGATCGTGCTGGGTTCGAAAGAACTCGTCTATCGTTTCTGGCAAGCGCTGCTGGAGAAAGGCGTATTCACGGTCATGTCGATCGCGCCCGCGGTTCCGCCCGGTAAAGACCTCATTCGCACCGCCATCTCCGCTCTCCATAGCGAGGAAGATTTAGATAAAATTGCCACCGCCATGGCCTATGCGGTGAAGCAAATGTAAGTTAGCGCAAAGCCTGCAATAACGTCCGCGCGGTATGGGCCCATCGAGGCAAAGGTCGCGCCATGGCCTCAGTTTGTAAGCGCTGATAATCCGCCTCATTCTTCAAAAGGCCGCGCAATTGTTTCTGCCAATCGAGACGATCATTAACCTGCGCTAAAAGACAGCCACCCGCGGCGGCATTCTCACGCAAGACCGGCAGATCACTGCACACACATGGCACGCCGCGCCATAAAGCTTCGAGCAGCGGCAAGCCACAGCCTTCCGCGATCGTCGGGAAAACAACGGCCCGGGCGTTGGCATAGAGCCGACCCAATTCACGATCGCTCACTTGCGCATGAAAATGGAAAAGTTTCTGCCGATCCTCGAGTGTTCGCATGCGTTTAAGCAACGGGCGACCAAAGTGAGGATTTACTCGACCCACGACGTGTAATTCAAAATTCACGCCCTCCCCCCATAAAGTCTCCGCCACATCCAGCAGAAAGCCCTGATTTTTTCGCGGTTCGACAATCCCCACGCAGACCAATGCTGGACGGCCTGGCGTGGGCCGGGCATCGCGCTGCACCCGCTTACTCCCATCAAAATCGGCGCCAAGTTCGATGACCTCTACCGGGCCCTTTGACGCGACCCCCTGCCATTCCCAGAAGCCGGTGAAATCTTGCCGGGTCGCCTCAGAGATGGCCCACGTCCGATCAAAACTCGCCAATAATTTCATGTACTCGGGATGCCGCTGAACACTTTGCGGCCACGTGATGTGAGGGAATTTAATCGGAATGGCATCATGAAACATCGCCGCCAATCGGCAAGGAGGGTGCTGCACAAAATCAGAGAAACCTGGCCGCTCGGCCTCGCTGAACATCTCCACCGTCAGCAACCAGTCGGCGGGCTTAAAATTAACCGCTATTTTTTGGGCGTGAGTCAAAAATGCCCGCCGCGAGTTATCCCAAACCACCGCCGTAACATGACCGCCGAGCTCTTCCATCAACCGCGAAGTCAGCCGCATCAAACCCGAGCGATGCTGCGCGGCGCCCATCTTGGTGATATCATAGTAAATCATCGCAGGGTTATGCGCCGGAGAAATTAAGCCAGCGCCACGAGAGGACACGATAGAAATAACCTCGGGCCAGCGTCGCAAAATTATTCATGTTCGGGCGTAGCCTGGGTCATCGCGCGCTGAAAACAATGGATCAATTTTGCGGTATTTTTATGCGCATCGTAGTGTGCCTCCACCCACTGGCGCGCCGCCACCCGCAAGCGCTCAGCCAACTCATCATCTTCCCTCAATCGGCGCAGGGCATTTACCCAAGCGAGCGGCGCTTCGACAGCCGCCACCAAGCCGGTGAGTTCGTCATGAATAGCCTCGGTCGTGGCTGAAATCGGCGAGGTGACTACGAGCACGCCCGCGGCCATCGCCTCGGGAATCACGTTTGGCAATCCATCCCGATCGCCACTCGAGGCAATGATCCCCGTATGCAGCAACACATCAGCCCATGCCAATTCCGACCATACGGCGGACGATAATTGATGGCCTATAAATTTCACCTCTGCGCCTAAATCTAGCGTTTGCACGGCCGCTTCGAGTGACGCGCGGAGGGGGCCATCGCCCACCACCCGCGCCTCAAAGGCTAGTCCCGCTTGCTTAAGCGCGGCGTAGATTTTCAGTTGGTGGAACAATCCTTTCTTCGGCACGAGTCGGGCAATACACAACAAGCGCAGCGGACGACGATTTAAACGGAGCGGCTTGCAAGGCGGGAAAGCCTCCAGCCCGCGACGGATGCAGACAATTTTATCGGCGGATACTCCGCGGGCAATTAATTCGCGACGCCCCATCTCCGTTGAGGTATGGATAAATTGCGCGTGGTGTAATTTTTCCCGCAGCCACCAATCACCGCCGTGTTCGTAAATGTCGTAGGCGTGAGCCCCCGTGCTATAGTGCCAGCCAGCTATCCGACCGAGGAGCCAACCGGCCGTGGCGGGCGCACCCGCCCAAGCCCCATGCACCAAGGCCGGCGGGTCTTGCTGAAACTGGCGATAATAACAGCCCGCAAAACCGGCCCCGAGCATGTTTTCCCAAAAATTCAACCAAGAGGGCGCTCCCCGCGTCAGCACTCCCGCGAAAAGATCGCGCACGATGCGCGGCCGACGAAAGCAATTCCACGGAATCGTAAAAATAATTAAGGGCAGCAGCCGCCACTTAGGAAAACGCTGCACCGTCATACCGCTAAACTCACCCCCGCCGCCCCACAATGAATAGAGTTTCAGCCGGATTCCCTGCGCCTGGAGCGCCAAAACATCACGTTGCAGAAAGGTTTCGGAAACCTTTGGAAAGGTCGTAAAAATCAGGGCTATGGAAGGGGGACGAGACATCGCGCGGGGCGGCTACCAGCCAACGCATAATGCAGGGCTCAGGAAAGCAGGAAAATCAGGGCCATCCTGCCGCCCATTGAGTCCGGTTAGGACCGGGGCGCCGGTGGCTGCCCCTGGGCCCTCGGCCGAACTCCTCACTGCGCCCCGTACGCTCTAGGTGAAAATGGCCGGGGCTTGATTGAAGTACCCGCCACCTGCTGCGCTAAATCAACGAGCTCGGTGATCAAAACCGTGGGGGTTTCCTCATAGCGCAATTTCAAGAAATTATTGCGCAAGCGATCGTAAACCGACCGATCACCCATCCAAGCGGCGATAATCGTCTCAAAATCCGCGGCGTTGTTAATTCGTTCCACGCCAGCCCCCCGTTGAAAAAATTTCACGGTTAATTCTTCCTGCGGCATAATACCCCCAAGGGCATTAAAAATTATGGGGCAGCGAAAATGCAGCGCCTTGGCGCAGGTGGTCGTGCCACCCCGAGTCACAATGACATCACTGACTTGCATGAGGAGATGCACTTCCTCCGAAAAACCATCCACAAAGCAATTGAGCTGGGGATGCGCTGCCCGCCAACGCACCAACTGATTATAAGCTTCGCGATTATTGCCACAAATTACGATCGCTTGGATTTTATCGGCATACGGGAGCAACTTGGCCAAAAGCTCCAGATGGTTGTTGGCGCCATTCCCCCCCGTGGCGAGGAACACGGTGAACAAGTCGGTGCGCAGATGCAGCGCCGATGATAAATAGTCCGCCCGATTTTTTGCATTAAATACTTCGATCGATGAGCGCGGCTGCATCAGGTAGCCGCGGACTTGCGTCCGCTCCACAGGCATACCGAGCTTGACCGCATAATCGCGGGCGGTGTCGGTGCGCGACACATAAAGGTCTGCGCTCGGCTCCACCCAATTAAGACTGTAACCAAAACCACCCGAAAATTCACCGCAGTAGGTCGCGCAGCGCACCCGCGCGGGACCTAAAATCCTTTTGGCCATTTGAAAATACCCCCGGTTCAAACAATCATGGACGCTGAACACGAGATGCGGCTGATAATCTCGCAGCACCGATTCATAGTAAGTGCGCCCAAAGGTTACGCTTCGTCGATTAAGCAAACCCAGCAACTCCACAAAAAGATAAAAAACCTTATGCATCCAGGGGGATTTCTTCTGAATCCAATTATAGAAACGTACCCCGGCACTAAAAAATCCGGAGGACTTCTCAAGCATCTGCTCAATGCGCACATCGACCTCGTGCCGATAAAGTTCAAAGCACCACTCCGCAAAAGCCTGCGCCCGCGTATCATGACCAGCGCCAGTGCTAGAGGTGAGAACAAGGATGCGTACGCGTGCCATGATTTATAAAAACGAAATACTATCTAAAAAAGAGCGCCAGCGCATCAGCTAAAAGAAATTCCACAACTTTAGAGTCCGAAATATTTTTCCTGCACTTTGCGCTTGAAAGCCAAAGTGCCGAAACGCGCTAAAAAGGGCCCCAGCTGGGCCTGAAAGAAACGTCCAGTCCGCACCGTGCCACTCCGACCGCGCAGGAGCGCCCGCCGCAACGATTCGGCCGCATGGGCCGGCGCGGGACCGGAACGCATGAGTGCCACAAAAGAGGACCAGGCGCGGCTCATCCGCGCGGGGTTGATCGTGTCATGAGCCCAACCAACCGCTTGCTCTGGGCGGCGCACTGAACCTTCAAAATTAGTCCGGTAATCACCTGGCCGAAAATCGATCATGATAACGCCTGTGCCAGCCAACTCATACATCAAGCTTTCGTTGAGAGCCGAAAGGCCCGCCTTGGTTGTATTATAGATGGCCTGATAGGGCAGCCCGAATTCACCCGCAATCGATGAGATATTAACCAGCGCCCCACGCCGGCGCGCGAGCATACCACGCAGGGCGACATGACTGAGTCGCGCTGTATTAACTAACATCAGCCGAAGTTGTTCTTCCCACACCGAAAACTCGGTGTGCGCGAAAGACCCAAAGGCCCCGAAACCAGCATTGTTAATCACTATATCAAAGCCCCCCGCGGACTGCTCGGCCGCAAGAAATATCGCTTCCGCCGCGGAGCCATCACCGAGCTCGAGCGCAACCGCGTGGAAGCCCGGCCGCACCGGCAGACGAATCGTATCGCGCGCAGTGCCCCAAACCTCAACCCCCTGCGCCAGTAACATATCGGCAAAGGCAAGTCCCAGGCCAGTGCTCGCCCCCGTTACTAAGGCGGTGCGATAACGGGCAGAAAGGCGAAGGGGGCTCATGCGTTAGACCGCACGAAAGACCAAGCTGACATTAGCTCCACCGAAGCCGCAACTATTGCTCAGCACCACCTGCGGACGCTGCGGCAATGTCGCCCGGATAATATTGAGGCCCGCACAGGCCGGATCGATTTTTGTAATATGAGCCGATCCGGGCATAAATCCTTCCTTAATGGCGAGCGCACAAAAACCAGCTTCCATGGCGCCTGACAGTGAAAGTCCATGACCGGTGAGCGCTTTAGTGCTGCTGACAGCGGTGCGCGCTAGATTATTTTTAAAAATAGCGCGAATGGCTTTGGCCTCTGAAATATCCCCGATCGGGGTCGAGGTAGCGTGAGCATTAATATAATCTACCTCGTCGGCCTCTACCCCTGAAGCGCGGAGCGCATTTTCAATCGCGAGCTGCAGTCCAGCTCCCTCGGGGTGAGAAATAGCCACGTTATGCCCATCCGATCCTTGCCCCCAACCCGCGAGCTCACAGTAAACTTTGGCTCCGCGGCGCGCCACCTCTTCCTCGCTTTCAAGCACCAAGACCGCCCCGCCGCCCGTGCCAACAAAACCGTCGCGCGCCACATCAAAGGGCCGCGAAGCAAGGGCTGGATCAGATTGCAGCGAGAGCGCACGCATGCCCGCAAAGGGTAAAATGCTCTCTACGTTACCATCCTCACCCCCCACCACAAACATCCGCTTCTGCCGACCGAGCGCAATTTCATCGTAGGCAAAACCCATCGCATGAGCCGAGGAGGCGCAGGCCGATGAAAATCCCGTGGAAGCCCCCTTAATTTTAAATTGCGAAACGAGGTTGAAATTAACGGTGCCGGAAATTGAGGCGACAATCCCGAGCGGCTGACAGCGCATCACGCCATATTTCCGCATCCGCTCCAAATAATGACCTAATAAGAAAGGTGAGCCGCCCGAAGCCGCGTATAAGCCTGTTTGGGCATTGGAGTAATCAGCTTCCGATAATTTAGCATCCTCCACCGCTTGCTGCATCGCACAGTATGCATAAACTCCATGAGGCGCCATGCCACGAAGAACTTCCCGCCGGATGTTATAACGCGCAGGGAACACCCAGTCTTCTGCCTCAGTGGTATCTGTAATAAAATCGCGAATCGGTGCGGCAACCTTGATCGGTATATCAGCCTTCTGGAAGGGAGGATATTGAATGATACCATGACGCAATTCCCGCAAACTATCCGTCACCGTAACGGCATCATTGCCTATGCTCGTGATAAACCCAACTCCGGTAATATAAACTTTCCGCATGAAGATTAAAATGCGCTCGCCGCTCGAGAAGCTACGGCTGCATAGCCGCGTATGAAAACGCTTTTGTGCAGACGGTCAATCACCGCTGCACGCCAAGCGGGCGCGCACCAGCTCAGCTGTTAACGGCGGCTTGGCTGGTCCCATCCAAGGCGGCGATGGGTTCAGCTGAGGTAGCCGGCACTGGGACGATTGCTTCCGCAAAGCCGAACGTGAGAGTAATTTCCTCGGCAATTGCCGCTTTTTCCTGACCAACGCGAATCTGGCCTTCGAACGTGGCCAGCGGCGCCTTCAAACGCTTGGGCTTAATTGAGAGATTGAGCACATCGCCAGGACGGCAGATGCGGTGACAGCGCACCCCTTCACAAGAAGTGAAGAAAATCATCTTTGGATCCACTACCTTGCCGGCTTCACCAACCTGGCCCTCGAGCAGAAAAAGCACCGCCAGCTGGCCAAGCGCCTCTAACATGATGGAGGCAGGTAATACCGGGTTATCTTTGAAATGCCCTTGGAGAAAAAATTCCTGCCCGCTGATCTTGTACTTAGCGTTGGCGCCATGCGCCCCCACGGTCGCTTCACCGAGAAAAAGAAACGGCGGCTGGATCGGCATGACCGTCATGATCTGCTCGATCGGGATGAATTTGGTGGGCTGCGGCAGGGGCAAGCCACGGACCTTACAATCCAAGAAAGTTTTAACATCACCCACCGACCGTAAATGGCGCAACTCTTCGTTGTTGATGGTCATTTGCAGCACATCTTCCACCAAGATGACGACTTCCATCATCGTGAGTGAATCAATGCCAAGATCTTCGATGATACGGAGATCATCATCAGCATCCTTAAGCTTACCTCTGAGATCGGGCTCAATATAGCGCTCAATTATGCCCAAAACAATAGCCGGCAAATGTTCGGTGTTACCTGTTTTACGAAATTGCGCGGCCGATTCATAAGTTGCCGCTGAACAGCGCTTAAGGGCCTCACGAAGATTTGCATCATCTTCAGATGTAAAAGGTTTTAGCTGAAATCCGGTAGCATTGTGTACAGTAGGAGCCAT
>NEUY01000056.1 GCA_002304425.1 Opitutia bacterium Tous-C10FEB | reverse complement strand
ATTGCATACACAAGAATGCGAGCAACATAATCTTCGCTCTTCTTGCCCAATTCGAGGGCTCCATTGACGTCGTTGGCCTCGACCTTTTCGAGCATCTTCTCAACCACTTCCGGCTGGCGACGGCCATTCTCGCGGAAGATGAAAATCACGCGCTCGATCGCAACCGTGATGAGAATAAATGAAGTGATCAGGATCGGCCACATGATCGGGCCGCCGTGCTTGAAGAGCTCCATGGCGGTCATCGGACTGCCGTCGGAGTTAGTGAGAAGAATCGCTAGGGGCATATTTGCAGTGATCATGGTGCGTATATGATGATTAAGTTGATCGGGGATGAGATTTTTAAGCGGAAATTATTTTGATAAAAAAATTAATTACTACGCAGAGCAAATTAATTAGAGGGGCAGTGTGTCGAGCAGGGGTAGGGGCTGTAGCAAAGAATGCTGAGAACGTTAATGTTCCGAAATTGCCGATAATTCGTTATCCGTGTCAATGCGCTTTGTTAATTAAGACATCTTTTTAATAATTTAAATTGGCTGCCCGACTAGGAGTCGAACCTAGACAAAGCGAGTCAGAGTCGCTTGTGCTACCATTACACAATCGGGCAGTGGATACTGATTATTGCTGGGACGGCGCCCGTGTTGGCGGGAATATTGACACCGTTGACAGAAAAATGGAGCCGGCGATGGGATTCGAACCCGCAACCGCCTGTTTACAAAACAGGTGCTCTACCGTTGAGCTACACCGGCCCAGTAATTTGAGTGCAAAAGCAAATGAATTGGGAAAAAACACAAGTTTGGTGGCTCCCCCGGGACTCGAACCCGGAACCAATTGATTAAGAGTCAACTGCTCTACCATTGAGCTAGGAAGCCGTCAAAACAGGAGGGGCAAACGTTATTAACGCTGGGGGCTTGTCAACCCCTTTCCCGTGTTTCGCAGGGCGGGTTTCGATCTATAAAATTAAAACAGGAAAATAGGTCGGTCAATTAGTTGCCGTAGCCACATCTTCTAGGGCTCATTAACGAGCGGCTCCCGGCTGCGTTGAGTTTATTTCGATAAGTTGAGCGCGCTCAGGCCCAGCATCGCCCCAACCAGGGCTTGTTGTTTTGTCCTCTGCTGAAGCCGTGGCGCCTTCCTGAATAACAATGCATACAGCAGGGGCGTGTTATTAATTTCAACAAAATGCATCAAGGGGAAGGCCTTAGTCTCATCTGAATCTGGCTAAAGCAGGCTTAGGCCGAGTTAGGGGATTTTAGCCTAGCGCTCTCATTTATCGGACAAAACACTTGCCAAGCGCACGGGCGTCCTCTGTTTTGCTCCGCTCTCCTCATGCAAAAGACAAAAAAGTCCGTCGCCAAGCGCTTCAAAATATCCGGTACGGGTAAGCTGATCCGCCGCACGCCTGGTTTCCGTCACTTGCTGGCCGCGAAAAGCACGAAGTCCAAACGACGTGCCTCTCGCGACAAGCTGGTGGCTCCGGGCCATGCTGCGCCGCTCCTCCGCTGCCTGCCTACCGGTCTCCGGTAAGCTGTCGCGCTCTACTCCAACTCCGCCAGGTGGGTGAATCCTAACGAGACGACCCACCGGCACTAAAACCAAATATAAAACATGCCTCGTACAACTAATGCTCCCGCGTCGCGTAAGCGTCGCAAAAAAGTCCTGAAATACGCCAAAGGCTATTTCGGCAATAAATCCAAGCTGTTTCGCTACGCCAAGGAGGCGGTGCAGCACGCTTGGCAATACGCTTACATCGATCGCAAGAAGAAGAAGGCCAACATGCGTGGCCTTTGGATCGTGCGTCTCAATGCTGCCTGCCGCGAGGCGGGTATGAGCTACAGTCGCTTTATTGAAGGCCTCAAGGCTGCTAATATTCAGCTCGATCGTCGTCAGCTTTCGGAAATCGCGATCGCCGACGCCGTTGCTTTTAGCGGCTTGATCAAACAAGCGCAGGCCGCTTTGAAGACCAAGGCCAGCGCCGCTAAGGCCTAAGCTGACTCCGCCCAACGCGAGCCGCTGTAGGCTCGCCTTCATGGCCCTCCGGCCATTCTTTTGAAGGACGGGTCTCGCTCGCGAGCCCCGTCCTTTTTATTTAAACGCCAAGATTGACCAACCAACTGTGCTGCGCCCCAAGGACATGGTTTATTTTCCGACTTTGCGTTTTGCTTCATTCTCCGCTTAGAATTACTTCCTAATGCAAGCTACTCTCTCCGCTCTCCTCGCCAAGGCCTCTGCTGAGTTCGTTGGTTTGCAGTCGCGCGCTGATTTTGAGGCAGCCAAAGCGCGTTACGTTGGGCCCAATGGAGAATTAACCGCTCTGATGAAACAGATGGGTGCGGTGCCGAAAGAGCAACGGCCTGCGCTGGGCAAGCTCATCAATGAAGCCAAGGGTCAGCTGCAGGGGCAGCTCGATGCCGCCCTTGCTCGCATTAGTTCGGCGGAGATCGCAGCTCAACTGGGGCCGGCGATCGATCCTACTTTGCCTTCGCCAGACGCAGGCCCCGGCACAAGTCATCCGCTTACTCTGGTACGAGAGGAGATGTGCCGCATTTTGCGTAAGGCGGGCTTTGCCGTGGTCGAGGGGCCGGAGGTTGAGACTGAATATTATTGTTTCGATGCGTTGAGTACGCCGGCTGATCACCCCGCCCGCGATGCGCAGGATACTTTTTATTTCCCCGCGCAAGCGCGGTTTGGCAATATCAGCAAAAAGGTTGCAGAGGAAAAATATCTGCTGCGAACGCATACTTCTTCGGTGCAAATTCGCACCATGCTTAAAGGTAAGCCTCCCCTGCGCGTGGTGTCACCAGGGCGCGTCTATCGTCGAGATACTTCTGATGCCACCCACAGTGCGAATTTTCATCAAATCGAATGTCTCTATGTTGATAAAAATGTGACGGTGCGCGATCTCAAGGCACTGCTCGATTATATTTTTGCCTCACTGCTGGGTAAAAACACCAAGACCCGTTTTCGTCCACATTACTTCGGTTACACTGAGCCCAGTTTTGAGGTCGACCTTTCTGCTCAACATTTACCCAAGGTTAACAAGGAGTGGATTGAGATCGGTGGTTGCGGTATGGTTGATCCGGCCGTGTTTGAGGGGGTGGGGTATGACTCTACAGTCTGGACAGGCTATGCCTTCGGCATGGGCCTCGAACGGCTCGCGATGTTGATGTACGGCATCGATGACATTCGTTATTTCTATCAAAACGACCTGCGGTTTTTGAAGCAATTCACCTGAACCCTGCGACTGCAAAATGCAGACCTGATCTGAGTAAATTTTTTATTTCTGGCCGCCCTTATCTGTTCCCCTTGCTTAATTTTATCGCATGAAAATCAGCCGCAATTGGCTAAAGCAATACGTCGCCCTCGACGCGTCAGTCGATGAACTTAAACGTGCCATCACCTTGCTGGGCTTTGAGGTGGAAGGGGTGATTAACACCGGGCTGCCGCCGCTGGCTCAGGTCGTAGTTGGGGAGATTAAGACGCGGGAGAAGCATCCCAATGCGGATAAGCTTTCGATTTGCACCGTTGATGTTGGCCTGGCTCAGGGCGGCGTGCGCACCATCGTGTGTGGCGCGCCTAATTGTGATGTCGGTAATCGCGTGCCGGTGGCCTTGCCGGGGGCGATCCTGCCCGGTAATTTTAAAATCAAGGAATCGAAGATTCGTGGACAAGCCTCCGCGGGCATGTTGTGTGCTGCTGATGAGTTGGGTCTCACCGGCTCGGCTAGCGGGCTATTGATCTTGGCGGCGGATGCGCCGATCGGGGTCGCGGTTAATGAAATTATGCCAGAGGGTGACACGGTCTTTGATCTCGAAGTCACCCCCAACCGGCCGGATGCACTCAGTCACATCGGAATGGCGCGTGAATTGGCGGCTTGGTTTCGTCGCCCCGTCGAATTTCCCGCGACCACATTTCGCGGCATCACCAACCAAGTCTTACGGCCTGATATTCTGGCGAGCGTGCGTGTTGAGGTCCCCGAGGATTGTCCGCTCTATTTCGGTCTCAGCCTCACGGGGGTAAAAGTCGGTCCGAGCCCAGCTTGGCTGCAGGAACGCTTACAGGCGGTTGGTTTGCGCCCCATTAACAATCTGGTGGACGTGGGTAACTACGTCATGCTCGAACTCGGTCAGCCTTTACATATTTTTGATGCCAAAAAAATTAAGGGCCAACAGCTCATTGTGCGGCGAGCGGTTGAGGGCGAGAAATTGCTGACGCTTGATGGCAAGGAGCGAATCCTTAGTGCGCGTATGGTGGTGATTGCGGATGCCGCCCAGCCACTGGTGATCGCGGGCATTATGGGTGGGGCTAATGCAGAAGTGGAGGCGCAAACGACTGACATTGTAATTGAGGCGGCCTGTTTTCGGCCGCAATCGATTCGCGGAACCGCTAAACGCCTCGGTCTGGCTTCCGATTCGTCTTACCGTTTCGAGCGTGGGGTTGATCCGCATGGCACGGTGGCCGCGGCCTATCGGGCCGTTGATTTAATTCAAGCGACCGCCGGTGGTACCGTCGTGGGCCCCGCGTGCCTGGTGGGCGGTGATCAGACTTGGACGCGCGAAATTATCGTCAGCCCTGATTACATCCGCGAGCGCTTGGGTTTTTACATAAGCGACGAGGAAATGCGCGGTGCTCTTGAGGCGCTCAATTTAATCATTGTTGCCGCGGTTGCGCGCCCTCCGGCGGTAGACTGGACGGTCAAAATTCCTAGTTATCGTACTGATCTCGATCGGCCGATTGATCTCGTCGAGGAAGTTTTACGAATTTACGGCACTGATCGCGTGCCCCCAGCTTTGGCGGTTGGCCCAGCGCTGGCCGATGGCGATGATGATCCTATCGCAATTTTTAATCGCCAGGTTACGGCTTATTTGGTCGGGCAACGTTTCCATGAGGTGGTTAACTACACGTTGCGCTCGCGGCACGAGTTGGCGACGTGGGTTTCCGATACCGCGGCCGCGGAGTTAGCCTTAGCTAACCCTTTTGTGGACGACCAATCGCACCTTCGCCCTACGTTGGTGTTGGGGCTGTTGGCTGCGCTGAAATTAAATCAATCGCGCGGGGTGCCCGCCACGCAGCTTTTTGAGACGGGGCGCGTCTTCATGGAGCTTAATGGCACGGTGCAGGAATATTTAGGGGCGGCGTTTCTGTTGTGCCATAATCCCAAAGAGCGTTCTTGGTTGGCTCGATCAGCGCCTGATTTTTACACGGTAAAACAGCACCTGATGATTCTCGCTCAGCAAGCGGGGATCGATTGGGCGAGCACTGAGCTTAGGCCGATCAGTGGCGCTGGCTGGGGCTGGCAGGCAGGCCACGCAGCGGTGGCGGGAGAATCTTCAATCGGCTGGTCGGTCTGCGGAGGATTGTTGGATCTTCCCATGGTTCGTGCGGCGGGGGTTGAGGGTACGGTGTGGGCTGGGATGCTCGCTATTTTGCCGGAAAAATTAACGAGCTCGGCTGGCCATCGTCGCTATCAGTCTTTTGGTTTATTCCCGACTGTGCTGCGGGACCTTGCGCTGGTCGTTGCGGCGGCGCGCTCGGCCGAAGAAGTCCGGCGCGCTCTGCTTGGCATTGCCCAGGCCTCCACGGGATCAGCGTTTGCCATCGAGGCGGTCGAGATTTTTGATGTGTATCAAGGGCAGGGTTTACCCGAGGGGAAGAAAAGTTTGGGTTTCTCCCTATCGTTTCGTTCGCAGGAGCGCACCTTAACCGATGATGAGGTTAATGCAGTCTTCACTAAAATTCAGCAGCAGATCGTCGCGGACGGATCAATTACCGTGCGGGCCTGACGTGAGCTCGCTGCGCTGGATTTCAGGCGATCAATTTACTGAAAAAACTACGAACCTCTGCGGGCACCCCTTTACCCATATTGGGAATAGCTAGGCAGAACAGCCAGCGAACCTCTTCTTCTTGGGCGTCGCTTAGTTTTGAAAAAATCGGCGGTGGCGGAACCGATTTTTTACCCAGTGGGGTGGGTGGCTGGGTGACGCCGTAAATATCAAAAGACGGCATCCCTTCGTTCCATCGTACACCGCAGGTATTCATCCGTAGATCAAAACCATGAATCTGGTTGCTGGAGGGTTGTCGCCAGATTGTGAGTATTGTTGAAGCGTGGCCGTGAAAAACGGTAGAGCGCAATTCGGTTGCCTCATGCTTGATTGGTTTAGTCGGCGCTGCGTTGAGGGACGCGCCAATGGCTACGGGCTCTAGCAACTGGAGGTAAGCTTTCTGGGCTTTAAAATCGGGGAAGTTAAATGAAAATCCGCAATGGGCCTGTTGGGGATAGCCACGAAAATGAGCTACGGTGCCGGGGAGCTCGAGTGAGTAACGGTGTAAACTTAGCTTTAAATAGCATGGCTCCCCGCGCGTTGCGGCGGAGGCCGCGCTAAGCTGAATGCTCCCGCCCGTAGCTGATAAATTAGTCAGGCGGCCGGCCCAATCTTGGCCATTGATCTGGCCAGCGATCAATTTGCCGTCGGCGTCGTGTGGGCTTAGGCTAAGGATGGCCTTAAAGGGGAAGGTTAAGCCTACGGCATGTCGCGCCGCCTGACGGAGGTCGGGGAGCGGAGTGGTCTCTTGAGTGAAATTGAGGATGCGTTTAAAAAAAAGCACAGAGGTGATTACTGATAAATTACCGCCACCGTCACGAATCTTGATGGGAAAATCAAAACGCGCGGGCTGGTAGCTTTTTGTCGATTGCCAAACAGCGATTCCGCCACCTTTTTATCGACACATTTAGTTGTTTCATGAATTCCTCCGCCGAGATTAATATTGAATATGTTGCCCGTCTTGCGCGCTTGGCGCTGACGGCGACTGAACAAGCTAAACTATCGCAGCAGTTGGGTGATATATTACACTACGTCGATAAACTGAAGCAGGTGGAGGTGGCGGGGATTGAGCCGATGGCGCATGGCTCGCCGGTTTTTAATGTCTGGGCGGCTGATGTGGTGGTGGCGGGCTTATCGGTTGAAGAGGCTCTCCGGAATGCTCCTGAACAGCGGGCTGATTCAATCGTGGTGCCCAAAGTGGTCGAGTAGCCCATGTCCTCTCCTTTGATTTTCAAATCGGTTGCAGAACTTTCGGCTATGCTGGCCGCCAAGAGCATTTCGGCGAGCGAGCTCATGCAGGCCTTTGTCGCTCGGACCACTGCCGTTGAAGGCCGCGTGCACGCGTTTAATTCTCGCGACGAGGTCGGCGCGCTTGGTTTGGCGGCTGCGTCTGATGCGCGTCGGGCGGCGGGGCAGGCGCGGGGGCCGCTGGATGGTATCCCGATTGGCTTTAAAGATGTGATTGCGGTCGAGGGGCAGCCGCTGACGGCTTCGAGCAAGATGCTCGCGAATTTTATTTCTCCTTACGATGCCACGGTGACGACCAAACTTAAGGCGGCGGGAGCGATTCCTTGGGGGCGGCTTAATTTGGATGAATTTGCGATGGGCTCCTCGACCGAGAATTCTGCTTTCGGGGCGACCGCCAATCCGTGGGATCTGACGCGGGTCCCTGGTGGTAGTTCCGGTGGTTCGGCTGCGGCGGTCGCGGCGGGGGAGATGCCGGGGGCGCTGGGCTCAGACACGGGTGGCTCGATTCGCCAGCCTGCCGCCTTTTGTGGTTTGGTTGGTCTGAAACCAACTTATGGCCTGGTCTCGCGCTACGGCTTAGCGGCCTTTGCGTCTTCGCTCGACCAAATCGGGACGTTAACGCGTACCGTGGGCGATGCGGCGCAACTGCTTCAGGTCGTGGCGGGTCACGATTCCCGCGATTCGACTTCATTGTCGACGGTCATACCTGATTACAGTGCCGCGCTCCAAAAAAAATCAAGACCGTGGCGCATCGGTGTTCCTAAAGAATTTTTTGGGCTAGGACTTGATGCTGAGATCGGGGCGGCCGTCCAGCAAGCGCTCGCGTTTTATCGTAGTGCTGGGGCTGAAATTACGGAGGTTTCGTTGCCGCTCACCGCCGAATACGCCATCGCGGTTTATTACCTGATCGCCACGGCGGAAGCCTCTTCCAATTTAGCGCGCTATGACGGCATCCGCTACGGTCATCGGACGCACTCGGCGACGGATGCTATCTCAATTTATGCTCAGTCGCGGGCCGAAGGCTTTGGGGAAGAGGTTAAGCGTCGCATCATCTTGGGCACGCATGTGCTCAGCAGTGGCTACTACGATGCGTATTATCTTCGGGCGCAGAAAGTGCGCACCCTGATCCGCGGTGAATTCATGCGGGTTTTTCAAGATTGTGATGTCTTGCTCTCGCCGACTACGCCGACGGCCGCCTTCAAGTTAGGCGAAAAATCCTCCGATCCATTAGCGATGTATCTTAACGATATTTATACCATTGGAGTTAATCTCGCTGGCCTGCCCGGTATTTCGCTGCCCTGCGGATTCACGGCCGGAGGCTTGCCCATCGGTTTACAAATTATTGGCCAACCTTTCGGCGAAGCTGAAATGTTGACGATCGCGCACACTTACGAACAGGGCCATTCGTGGCACACGAAATATCCAAATTTGTGAATAATTTACCGAGCAGTCGATTAGTCGGTGCGAGCATCTTCCTGGTGCTCATTTTTAAAACTGGCCGCTCTGTCCCTTGTCCGCTGGGCGCTTCCCGATGAATTACGAAGCTGTCATTGGCCTGGAGGTTCACGTGCAGTTGAAGACGGCCTCTAAAATGTTCACGCGCGTAGCCGCGGGCTACGGCGCACCGCCGAACACATTAACTGATCCGGTGGTGCTCGCCTTGCCGGGTGCGCTGCCGGTACTCAACAAAGAGGCGCTCGATAAAATTATTAAGGCTGGGCTGATGTTGGGTTGTACCATCGCGCCCGTTTGTAAGTGGGACCGTAAAAATTATTTTTACCCCGATTCGCCTAAAAATTACCAGATCTCTCAATACGACCAACCGATCTGTCTAGCCGGTAGCGTGGAAATCGAACTGCCAGGGGAGGCGCGGAATATCATGGGAGAGCACAAGCAAATCCCGCTGACGCGAATCCATTTGGAAGAGGACGTTGGTAAATTGACGCACGAGGTGCACGATTCTTTGGTTGATTATAATCGAGCAGGAACCCCGTTGATGGAGATTGTATCGGAACCGGCGATGCACAGTGCCGAAGAGGCTTTCGCTTTCCTCACCTCACTGCGTATGACCATGGTGCAAGGGGGAATTTCCGACTGCGATATGGAGAAGGGCCAGTTGCGTTGTGATGCGAACATTTCTATTCGCCCGATCGGCCAGACTAAGTTGGGCGTCAAGGTTGAGCTAAAGAATCTTAATTCTATTTCATACGTGCGTGATGGCATCGCTTTGGAGATACGCCGGCAGACTGCCGTGCTGACAGGCGGCGGGAGTATTGTGCAGGAGACGCGACAATATGATGGTGAAGCCGGCACCTCGGTCGCGATGCGCTCCAAAGAAATGGCGCATGATTATCGCTATTTCCCTGATCCAGACTTGCTGCCGGTGCAGGTGGATGCGGCTTGGCGGGCGACGATTCAGGCGACAATTCCTGAGCTGCCCTATGCTCGGCAGCGCCGCTTCATCACGCAATACCAGCTCCCCTATACGATTACGGCCGTGCTTGTGCCCGAGCGCGCGCTCGCGGATTTTTTTGAAGAGGTCGCCCAGCTCTGCGGTCATCCGCAGGCCGTCGCTAATTGGTTAGTCAACGACCTGCGCCGAGAGCTGGCCGCGGGGGGGATCGCCCTCGCCGTGAGCAAGCTTCGCCCGGCGCACCTTGCGGCCTTGGTCAACCTCGTTGAGCAAGGGGAGATTTCCATGACCGCCGCTAAGGAGGTTTTTAATGATATGTTTCAAACGGGTGAGGCGCCGGCCGTCATCGTAATGCGAAAAAATCTTAAACAGTCGACGGATAGCGGGGCACTCGAGCAATGGGTGCAGGCCGCCATCGTGGCGAATCCCAAGGCGGTCGCTGAATTTTTGGCCGGCAAGGAGCAGGCCATCAATGCGGTTAAGGGCGCCGTCATGAAAGCTTCGCAAGGGAAGGCGAACCCCAGGTTGGTTGATGAGTTGGTTCGGCGGCAGCTGCTCGCCGGTAAATCTTAAAATCGAGCGGTCTGCTTGCGCTACCGGTAAATACCAGTAACTTACCCGCATGAAATCATCCTCTCGCCCAAGGCTCGATCGGCGGCAGGTCCTAAAATTGCTGGGGGCGGGATTCGCTGTGGCTAGCCTTGATTTAGGTCGGGCTACAGCGGCCCCGGTGACGGCCGTGGTCTCGTCGTCCGCCCTCGACTGGACGCTGCCACCGCTCACTTTCGCCTATCAAGCGCTGGAGCCGTACCTTGATGCTCAGACGATGGAATTGCATCACGCCAAACATCATCAGGCTTATCTCAATAACGCGAAGCAGTTGCTCGCCGGGCACCCGGAGCTCCTCGCGCGCGGACCAGAGGGTCTTGTCCGTGATCTTGGTCGTGTGCCTGAGGCGCTGCGGCTCGGGATTCGTAATCACGTCGGCGGTCACGTGAATCATGCATTTTTCTGGAAGATTATCGGCCCCGATCAGGGGGCATCTGCCCCGCAACTCGGTGGGGCGATTGCCGATACTTTTGGCTCGATGGGAGAATTTAAAAAACAATTTGCTGATGCGGCGCTCAAGCGTTTCGGCAGTGGCTGGGTCTGGCTGAGCTTGCAGCACGGGGCGCTCAAAATTTACTCGACCGCTAATCAAGATTCGCCGCTTAGTGACGGCGCCACGCCCCTCCTCGGCCTCGATGTCTGGGAGCATGCCTATTATCTGCACTATCAAAACCGGCGGGCGGAGTATGTCGCCGCTTTTTGGCATATCCTAAACTGGACCCAAGCCGAAAAAAATTACATCGCAGCGCTCACGGCCTAAGCGCTATCTCTGTCCAAGATCGCGCGCCACCAGCCGCTGACTCGCCCTCAGATTTTTTTATTTACGACGAGTAGCCCGTTACCCCATGGAACCAATGCCCCAAGCCATTCATTTACCGCCGGCTCGGCATCATCTTTTTTTGTGTGTCGGTCCGAACTGTTGCTCGACTGAGCAGGGTCAAGCCACTTGGGCGCACCTCAAAACTTCGCTGCAAGAGTATGCTGTGCCGGCGATGCGCACGAAGGCAGCGTGCTTACGCTTATGCGCGGAGGGGCCTTGGCTCGTGGTTTATCCTGAGGGTGTTTGGTACGCCCAGGTAACGCCGGAACGTTTTGATCGAATCCGGCGCGAACACCTCGAAGGCGGCGTGGTGGTAGCTGAGTGGGTGCGAGCGGTACACCCTCTCCCGCTTGCCCCGCTTAGCGTGGTGGCGCGGACTTAGCCCGCCCGCGCTTCAGTGCGAGGGGGTAGCAACAATCAGTCGTTTGCTCTTGCCCGTTTTAATGCCGTGGGCTCGGGAACTGGTTTTCTGGCACGCCGCGCAGACTCCAAAAAATTCAATCACATGACTAATTTGCGTATAACCGCGATCTTGGAGCATGCGCTCGACCCCTTCGACTGGCGAATAATCTAAGCGTTCAGTTTCGCCGCAGGCTTTACAAACAATGTGGTAGTGACGATCTCGGCCGAGGCTGAGTTCATAAAGACAAGTTCCGTTGTGGGAATAGCTGCGGCGGACAATATTCAGCGTCTCAAAGGCAGCGAGGCAGCGGTAAACCGTGACGAGATCGCATACGGCCGCCCCGACATCATGGTGAATCCGTTCGATGCTGATCGGCCCTTTGTGTTGCAAAAGTGATTCGATAATCGCGATGCGCGGCTTGGTGATGCGCATTTTGGCCTGCCGGATACACGCGCGGGCTTCTTGCAGTGGGGAGGTCCGCGGCGTGGCGGCGGCGACGGTAGCGATCGGATGATTGGAATGGGTCGCAGCGATCATAGGGGTGAGTTATTTTTAGTTATACAATCTCGAGAAATAATTTTTGAAAAGAGTCACCTGATCTGTTGCGCTAAAAATCGAGGTGGTGCAGGGTTGCGGGGTTCAGCAGCCTGTGCTAGCTTGCCCAAAATTAATTAATGCAAGATTTAGAATTTACCGCAATAGTAGGACTCATCTGCAAAGAAGATTCCCGATTTGATCGTAAGGCATACACCTTAGTTCGGGAGGCTTTGGACCATACCGTCAAAGAATTGCGCAGGAAAAGTCCTGAACGAGCGGGAAAATCCCAGCACATCACCGGAGGAGAATTGCTGCACGGCATCCGGTCTTACGCGCTGGAGCAATACGGTCCGCTGACCAAAACCGTCTTAAATTTATGGGGAGTGACGCGCTGTGCTGATTTCGGTGATATCGTTTTTAATCTGATCGAGTATAATATTTTCAGCAAAACGGAAAACGATCGGCGCGAGGACTTCAGTGATATTTATGATTTCGACGAGGCCTTTGTGCAACCGTTCGCGCCCGCCCGTCCTCGCCGAGCTCGCGGTCCACTGGGCACCGCGTGATAACATCTGAAGCGCTCGCGGCCGGTTGGCTTGAGCGACTCGGCTGTTTAATCATTTAACTAAACCGCTCTTTTTTCATGCGCAAAAAAATGCTCACGCCCTCTCGCGATCTGGCCTTACTCGAAAGTCTGTGGCGTGAATCCATCGATCGATTCACTCTGCCCAACGGGTTGACGGTGCTACTCAAGCGCGATGG
>NEUY01000055.1 GCA_002304425.1 Opitutia bacterium Tous-C10FEB | reverse complement strand
GGGGGGCAAAACTTTCGAGCACCCAAAGAGCCGCGAGGCGACGGTCGCGCGCGGCCGTGCGATCGCTGACAATTTTTTCTAAATCAGGAATGAGACCGATCGCACGCCGGTCGACCAGTTCGAGCCAGGCGAGATGAGCGATGCGGGCATTCGCATCTCCGAGATGAGCGAGCAGGTCTCGCTCGTTGAGCGCAGTGAGGTCGGGGGGTGTCGTTCGCGGTTGCGCAACATGGCGCACGCGCCAGATGCGGCCCCGTGATTTATCGCGATCGGGATGTGAGCGCGGCACTTCGTTGTGCGAAATAATTTTATTATACCAATCGACGATGTAGAGCGCGCCATCGGGGCCAAAGTGAATGGAAACGGGGCGAAACCACTTATCCTCGGTCGTGAGAAAGTCGGGCAGTTTTTCGTAACGATAGCGCGGGCCCTCGGGCGTCGCCTTGACCGTGTTGATCGTGTTGGTGATGGGGTTGGCGAGGAAGAAAATCTTAGAGCCATCAGCCGCCGTGGCGCCAAAGCTGCGGAAAAGTCCGTCCGCATCCTCGGCGAGCGCGAGTCCGCTCAACCCCGTGCCGCCCATCTGCGCGGGCGCGAGCGGCGGCGGCATCAGCGGTTGATAAGGGCGCAGACGATCTTTCGATCCGGTGGACACCCAAATGCCCGGCTCAAAAGGAATGACGGGATAGCCGAGATCGTTGGCTTCCTGCATAAAGATTTCGCCTTCACGCGAGCTGACCAGACCCCAAATATTATTGGGGCCGGCCGTGAGACTTTCAAAATTCGCGCCATCGGGAGTGAAGCGGCCAAGTTTACATTGGTTGAAAGGAATTTCGGTGACGCCATTCGCGAAGGCGCGGTTCCCCGGGCGGCGCACCTTGGAATAATTAAAGAGCCCTTGCGCCGCAAAAATTTGACCGCCGGGTTGGCGCAGAAATTGGTGAGGAAACAAGTGCGAGTCTTCGGTGCCAAAGCCCGTCAGGATCACCTCATGATGGTCGGCGCGCCCATCGCCGTTGGTGTCGTGGTAGAAACGAATATCGGGGCCGTATTGAATTAAGGCACCATCTTTATAAGGCAGAATTCCCAGCGGCACCACGAGGTGGTCGGCAAAAATTCGCGGCGGCACCGTGACGGCGGCGTGGCCGGGGGCGGGGATCGCGTAGGGATTATCGAAGACGACTACTTTGTCGCGACCGCCGGCGGCAAAGAGGGCATCGGAGGCTGCTTTCTGTTCGTTGCCGTCGACCGGATATTCGAGCGCGGTCATGGACCAGAGCCGCATGCGCGCATCCCAATCCACGGTGATAAATTTACCGAAACCCGGTGATTCCGCGGCGACGAGTTCAATTTCAAAACCGGGGGGTAACTTGAAGGCGAGTCGTTCTTCCTCGGGTGAGCGCGGCCCGGCGCCGACGGTATTGTAACTCAGATCGCGGCCCGTGGCGGGAATGGGGGTGGCGGGCGCAGCGCGCGGCGCCCGCGCTTGGGGGTGCCCCACTTTATCCCAAGTCGGGGCGCCGGGGGTGGGCGGGAGTTCCTCAACCACGATCGCCTTAAATTGCGCGAGGGCGGGGCCGCCGCTGTGAATTTGCAGACCGATGTGACCATCGAGCGCGACCGTCGGATCAGTTTCGGTGTAATCAAGGGCGGCGACGCCATTGATCCAGGAGCGCAAACGCGGACCCTCGACGCGGATGCGGTAGTCATTCCAATCATTAACACGCACGGCTGCCGTGACGGCGGCGAGGTTAGCGGATTCGGCGATGACTTTATTGCGGCGGGATTCGTCGTAAAGTTTTCCCCACCACGGATCGCCTGCATCAACTTGGTAGCCGGACATCTCCGTAGATTGCGGCACGCGCAAGCTCCGCAACTGCACGCCGCTGTTAATAAAGCCAACTTTGGGATCACCCGTTAGCTTAAGTTGTAAGCGTAATTCAAAATTTTGAAACGAACGTGTGGTCGCGAGAAATTGATTCTCTGGGATTTTTTTGGTCGTCGAGCCACCGGTGATGACGCCGTCTTGGACGCGCCACCATTGCAGATCGCCTTCCCAACCAGCGAGAGTTTTGCCGTCGAAGAGCTCGGTCGCGCCCTGCGTGAGCGGAGCGAGACTAATGACGAGCAAGGCGGCGAGAAAACGGGGGAGGGGAGACATAAGCTCGGGGGAAAATAAAAATGCTACTGGGGGTGGTTAAGCAAAGATCAGAAGAGAATGCTCGATGCACCCCTGACCTAGGTCTTAGCGAGCAGGAGTGGAGGCGGCGAGATGAGCGAGGAGAGTTTCCGCGCAGGCGCGGGCAAAGAGCGGATCGTTGATCACGACATCATATTCGCGCACCGGTAAATCGGGGCGAAGGTGGGCGCGCAGTGAGGTGAAGAGCGCCGCGTCTGCCGCGGGATCGTGAAATGGCTGGCCGGGCGCGCTAATGATACTGATGGCGCGACGAGGCAGTAGCACGGTAACGGGCGCGGGGTAGCGGTTAATTTTTTCGGCGATGATGCGGCCGAGTTCGGTGCATTCAGCGGGCGTGGTCCGCATCAGGGTGACTTGCGGATTGTGTTGATAAAAAGTGCGGCCGGAAAATTTAGCGGGCACGCTGGCTCGTTCGCCAAAATTAACCATATCGAGACAACCCGGCGCGATGACCGCCGGAATTTTAGCGCGGGCGGTAGCGTCGAGTCGTTCTGGTCCAGCCGTCAGGACCCCGCCGACCAGCTCGTCGGCCCATTCGGTGGTGGTGAGATCGAGCACGCCCGCGACTAGCCCGCTGGCGATGAGTGATTCCATCGCGCGACCACCGTTGCCGGTAGCAGCGAAGACGAGGACCTCATAGCCAGCGGCCTCCATGAGGCGTTGGGCTTCGGTGACACAAGCGGTCGTGTTGCCGAACATGCTGGCGACGATGAGTGGTTTTTCGCCCGCGGCGACAGGGGCGGCTTGGCGGGCAACCGCGGCGTTGACCATGCCACAGATTGCGGCGGCGGCGTTGGTAAAAATTACGCGTGAGACGCGATTGATCCCCGCGACATCCACGATGGCGGGCATCATGGTGATATCGCTGGTGCCGACGTAAGGCGCGGTTTGGCCGCTCGCGAGCGTTGAGACCATCACCTTAGGAAAGCCGATGGGCAGCGCGCGCATGGCGGCCGTGGCGATGGCCGTGCCGCCGCCGCCGCCGAGAGAAATAATCCCATGAATTTTACCGGCGGCGGCGAGTTGACTAACAAGTTTGGCGGCCGCGCGGCCCATAAAAGTGACGGCCTCGCCCCGATCGCGTCGCGCGAGGAGGGCGAGATAATCAGCTTCGCCGGCGGCGCGAGCGACGGTGTCGCTGGAGAGGTCGGGGGTGATGCTCGGGTTCGCGCCGGTGCCGACATCAATCAAGAGCGGCGTTAAACCCGCTGCGCGGATCGTCGCCGCGATAAAGGCATGTTCGGGACCCTTGGTGTCAAAGGTCCCGAGAACGGCGATCGTAGTCATGGGGTAAAATGGAAGCGAAGAGCGGACCGGCGTGGGTAATTATTTCCCGCTCGCCCATTGCACCGCGTTTGTGAGGAGGGTTTGGAAGGCCGGAAGGTCGTGGACGCGGTTATCATGACCAATGGTTAAGCCAACGATGCGCGCCTTTGGGTGTGCGGTAATCCACACGACGGGGTGCGCGGTTTTAAATTTTACGGAAGGCGATGACTCCGCGAGAACTTGAATCGCGGCGGTGCCGGCCGGAATTTTTGCGGCCTCGGCATTAAAGTGATAGAGTTCATCTTCGACGAGGAAGCTCGCCGGTACGCCGCGCATGATGGGATGAGTGGGTTGACGCACGTGGACTGAATAGGGCGCAATTTTATCATGGCCGCGGGCACCGCCGCCGACGATCTGCGCGTTAAGCTCTGGCCAATCGACGTAGCCGTACCAAGTCCCGGGATGATGCATGATGATGCCCTTACCGGCAGCCGCGAAGGCGAAGAGGGCTTGGCGATAAGCGGGGGTGTCAAAAAATTTCCGATTTACGCTGATGATGGCGACATCAGCTTCGGCGAGGGCGGTGGTGGCTTGGTCGCGATCTTCGGTGTAATTAACGCTGTAGCCCGCCGCTTGCAGGGTAGCACGGTCGGTTGAACCGAAGTACTCAGAAAACTTATGGGAACTGCCGCCACCAATCAGCAGGACTTTGGTTTTGCCGGCGACCCAGGTGATCGGGGTAAGTGGCGGGAGGGGCGCGTCGCCCTTGCCGCCCGACTTGGGGGAGCTGTCGCTGGGCTGCGCGATAGGCGTACTCACCGCTTTAATTGGCGCCGAGATCCAGACGAGGTAGGCGATGAGATCACGGAGGCCTTCCGCCCCGATCCCCTCGAAGCCTTCGGGCATGAATGAGCGTCGGGTATTCTCGCGAGTGGCGATATCTGTCAGCTTAATCTCGGTATCATTAACTTGATTTCTAATCGTGAGGCTCGCGGCGTTTTCATTGGTGATTACGCCGGCGGCGATGTCGCCTTTTTTTGTCGTGACGTTCCATTGCCAATAATTGGGTTCCACTTGCCGGTTGGGATCGACGATGTGCGTCAGCAACTCAGTCGGACCTTGAGCGCCAATGCCTGAGAGCGGGGGGCCGACATCGCGGAGGCCGACCGAGCCTAACTTATGGCAGATCGCGCAAGCGCCCGCAAAGAGGACGCGGCCGGCTTCGGGGTTGCCGGGCTTTTGGATTTCGGGAAGGAGCGCCGCGATGATGGCGGCTTTCTCTTTGCTCGAAAGATTAGCGGCCCCCAAGGCGGTGGCGGCTTCCATTGAAACCACGTTAGCGGGATGCTTACGGAGACGATCGATGTTAGCTGACCCGAGGGCTGAGGGGGAGATTCGGTTCGCGCTGATGGCGCGGAGGAGAGCGACGGCAAATTCTTTCCGCCGGAATAATTGTTCGAAAATCAGGGGCGACTTCGATTGGACGTAAGCTCCGACCAGCGTCTCGATGGCTTCCGAACTGGTGGTGAGTTCACCGATTGTGGCAAGGAGAGGAATTTTGACGGCGTCGGCCGTGGCGGGATCGCTGAGCAAGGACCCAATTTTACTGAGAGCCGCCGTCCGATAGGGCGGCAGAGCCACGAGCGCCGTCGCAATTTCCGCGCGGCGCTCGTCCGGGATTTGCGGGGCGGCCAATTCGGTCAGCAGGCGTTCGGCCGTGGCGGCGACGGCGGCGGCGAGCTGGCTCGTAGGATCCCATTTGAGCACCACGACGAGAGCGGCCGCCGCTGTCTCATTGATGGCTAAAGCTTTTTGCAAAGCGGCCGCGGTGGTCGCATCAAGTGGCGGTGGTGGATTGGTCGATTGACTGAGGCCGCGCAGGAGATTCGCCGCAAGTAAGTGGGTCGATTGAATGCTCGCTTGGATAAGTTGCGGGGCTTGCGCTAAAGCTACCGCAGGGGTCAGCGCTTGAACGAATGGACCAAAGGCGGGGTTTTTACTGGCGAGCGCATCAGCGATATACGCCAAGGCCTGTTGGTTGGCGGCCGCAATCAATGCGGACTTCGTCCAGTCATCCGTCGCGGCGACAAATTCCGCGAGCACGGCGGCGCGTTCGGGGGGCGTCGTCGCGGCGCGGGCGGCCTCGTACCGCAGAAAGGCTCGGCTGCCTAACGGTTGGGATAAGGCCACCAGTTCGGGCGCGTCCGGAAAATTTTCTTGCGCGAGGCGGAGCGCGGTCAGCTTGACGTGGGCATTGGGACTGGTCGCGATCGTCCGGAGCAGACTCGGCAGGTCAGTTGAGTTGAGGGCGACGGCCGGCAGCACCGTGGCGGCTTTATGTTGTACGCGCCAGATGCGCGAAAAGTAGTGGTCGCGATCGGGCCGGAAGGCCGAATTAGCTTTGCTGTGAATGGGGCCGCGGGTGTCGTTGTGGATGACTGCTTGGTTATAGAAATCGACGATGTACAAGGCGCCATCGGGCCCGACGCGATTCTCGATCGGGCGGAACCAGAGATCGGTGCTGCGGATAAACTCGGTTTCCTCGCGACCCTTTTCTTTGGCCACGGCATAACTGACGCCGTCGGGAGTGACGAACTCATGATGGACGATGTTGAGCGTGGGCTCCGTCGTGAAGTAACTGTAATTCCATGGGGCCGGCCAGGCGCCCCCTTCATAGATGGCGCAGCCCGCGGCGGCGGTGAAACGACCGACTTGGTCGATCTGCGCGTACGCCTGCTCCGGCCAGGTCATGGCGGGAAAGGTAGGCTGATTGATGATCATGCCCTTGGCGGATGTAGTGCCGGGGATTTTGCCGAGGGCGAGAATTTTTTCCGAGAGCAACGTGTGGAAAAAAACCGTGCCGCTCGTCGGCTGCGTCCAGAAAACCTCGCCGTCCCACGTGAGCGTCAGGCCCCAGGTGTTGGCGGAGCGGCTGCTATATTGTTCGAAGGCCGAGCCATCGGCTTTGAAGCGAACGACCCCCGAGCCATCGGGGCCAAATTTTTTGGTGCCGTCGCCCGAGGTGACATTGCCCTGCGAGTAGCCATGCGTGGCGTAAATCCAGCCGTCGCGACCCCAGCGCAGATTATTGATGACGGCATGGGTATCATGAATGCCGAGGCCGGTGTAAAGTTTGGTGCGGCGATCAGCGACGCCATCGCTATCAGTATCCTCGAGGTACCAAATATCTGGGGCGGCGGCGGCAATCACTCCATGCCGGTAGAGGACAAAGCTGGTGACGAGTTCGAGTTGATCCGCAAAAACTTTTTTATGATCCATGACGCCGTCGCCGTCGGTATCAGTTAACACGGAGATGCTATCGGCCGCCGGACGGTCTGCGCCAGTGGGGGTGAGGGCGCCGGAATCTTGCCAGCGAGCGTTGGTGTTGAGCGGACGGCGACCATTGGGATATTCCGGTGTCTCGCAAACCCACAGGCGGCCACGTTCATCCCAGTCGATGCCCATAACTTTATTAATGAGGGGTTCGGCGGCGACGAGGCTCAGCTTAAAATCAGGATGAAGTTCGATTTTGGCGGCGGCTTGGGCGGGCGCCGTGGGGCCGCCTTCGGGATAGCGGAGGGTGTCGCCGAGTTCGCTGGGCAGGCAAAATTCATCAACCTTAGTCCGCTGGCCGGCCCAAGCGATGCCGCGGAGGAGAAGAGCGCGGTAATTGGTGCGGTTAAAATTTTCCGCAAAATGTCCGGGAATCGAAACGAACGCGCGGTAGGGTTTACTCCCGCCGGCGAGTTGGCGCTCATAGGTCCAGAGCTGCGGTTGGTGGTCGTAGACATTGACGCCTTTACGTTTGGCGACGGCTTCCGCCGCGCGGGCTTGAGCCGCTTTGTCGCCTTTGCCGCCGGTATCGCGTGATTTAGGCGTGTAGGCGGTGGCGAGCACTTGAGCCTCAGGGAGGAGGTCCATGTCGTAATAAATTTCGTCATCCATTTGCCAGTTAGAGGCGCCGTGAGTGATCGGATGCGTGCGGTCGGCAAAATAGAGATGCATCGGCGCTTCGAGCCATTTGGTGGTGCCGTAGCGCCACGAGCCCCCGATGATTGATTTATACCAGTCAGGATCATGGGAGACGGCCGCGGCATGGATGACGACGAGGCCGCCGCCCCGAGCGAGGAACGGTTCGAGGGCAGCACGCTCGGCCGTTGAAATGTCGCCGGCATTTGGGGCGTTAAGCACGAGGACATCGGTGGCCGCGAGCTGGGCGGCAGACGGAAAATAATCGCCCCCGGTGGCGGCGGCTCCGCGAGCGTTGAGGAGGACGGTCCATTCGGCGAGAAAGCGCGGGTGGTCATGGGCGCCGGGACCGTGGGTTTTGGGGCCCGAGCGAATGAAGACGCGCAGCGGAGCCTCGACGGCAGCCAGCGAAGACGTGAAGGCCAGGGCGCAGAGTGTGACGAGGGCGAGTAGGCGAGACATGCGGGGTAATTTAAGAGGAGGTAACGGTAAATTTACTCACGGGTGCCACAGGGCAGCAGATTTTTCCGGAGCCCAGACCACGGGGCTTGGGTCGAGACATCGTAAGGATCAGGTGCGGCGGCGAGATCGGTGGGGAGTTGCGCGGGGGAGAGAATGGCCAGAAAGACCAGCGGCTCAGGATGGGGATTGTAGGTCGCGTGCACCATTCCCGCGGGAATGTGGGCGGTGTCGCCAGCGCCGAGGATCCGATATTCGCTGCCGACCCATTGTTCAGCGCGGCCAGCGATAATATAAATAATTTCTTCGCGATGGGGGTGTTGGTGAAACGGGTGCGAGTGAAACGGATCCATCGTCGCGCGAACCATCAGAAGCTTATCGGCGGCCACCAGGTCGGGGCGACAGAGCCATTCGCTCTTCGTCCAAGCGCTGGTTTCGCGAATGGCATCGACGGTGGGGACAAAGCGACGTTCGGCAGGATTCATAGGGGAAAATGAGTCGAGGGGGAGGGGGCAGTCAGCAACGGGCGTTACTAATTTGGGCTCGGATTAGTTTTGGCTAAGGCGGCTCAGATCATGAACGATTATTTCTGCGCAAAAATATTTCGGCAGATTGAGACTCGGGAACTAAGCCGCGCCGCGCTTACTTTTTAGCGCCCCGCTTCAGGGTTTTAAATTTACGGGTCAGATTGGTCAGTGATTGTTCAACCCCCATGCGCTCCAGGCTGCTCGCGCCGACGAACCCATCAGCGGTGGTGCCGGCGAGGACGCGGGCCGCATCTTCTGGGGTGTTGATTGGGCCACCATGACAGAGGAAGAAAATATCTTTCCGAATAGTGGAGGCGGCATCGATAATCGCTTGGGTCGTTTTGATGGTATGGTCCCAGCTCACGAGGGCATTTTTTACGCCGATACTCCCGCCAGCGGTGGTGCCGACATGCGCGATGATGGCGTCAGCGCCGGCCTTGGCCATTTCGATGGCCTCTTCTGGTGTCCCAACGTAGACGACAGAAAAAAGATCCATGCGCCGAGCGAGCGCGATCATTTCATATTCTTTTTTCACGGACATGCCGGTTTCTTCGAGGACGTGGCGGAAATGGCCATCGACGATGGTGTGCGTGGGGAAATTATTTACGCCGGAGAAGCCCATTTCTTTTACTTGGCCCAACCAGTGCCACATCCGCCGCCGCGGATCGGTCGCATGGACGCCGCAGATGACGGGACATTCTTCGACAACGGGGAGCACCTCATATTCGCCAATCTCCATGGCGATGGCATTGGCGTCGCCGTAAGCCATCATCCCCGCGGTCGAGCCATGGCCCATCATGCGGAAGCGACCGCTATTATAGATAATGATGAGATCGGCGCCGCCCTGTTCGATGAACTTAGCGCTGATGCCGGTGCCGGCACCGGCAGCGATAATGGCATCGCCCTTGGCGAGGGTGGTGCGGAGACGTTCGCGGACTTCTTCGCGCGTGTAGGGATTTCCTTTTCCAGTCCAAGGGTTAGGCATAAAATAAAAGGGCAGGCCGTGGGGTGATGGGCTTGGTAAACCTTAGACAGCTGGGACCAGCACGTAAAGCGCGGCGTGCACTCTGCGGCCCGTCAATTTTAACGAGCACCAGCGGCAACGGGAGTCGGCCGCTTAATCATTCGGGGCCAAGCGAGCCCCATCGGCAGTTTGCAAATGTAACGTCTCCGCGGGGGCGCCGTGCGCGGCCGTATAGGGCGCTAGAATTTCAGCGGCCTGGGCCGCCGTAAAATCAGCTCGGGTGAGTGCGAGCACCGCGCCGCCAAAGCCACCCCCGGTTAAGCGGGCGCCGTAGATGGCCGGATGTGCCGTGAGCAAATCGACCAGTTGGTCTAAGCTGGCGGTGCTGTTTTCAAAGAGATGTTGCGAGCTGCGGTGGGAGGCGGTGAGCAACCGGCCGACCGCCGTGAGATCATTTTGTTGCAAGGCGACGACCGTGGCGTGAACCCGCGCGTGTTCGGCGGCGATGTGCTCGGCCCGTCGTGCGAGCACGGGGGAGAGTTTTGGTTTGAGCGGGGCTAATTGTTCGGGCGTGAGGTCGGCCAGCCACTTAACCCCGAGGGCGCTCGCGGCGGAGAGGCATTCCTGATGGCGGGTGGCGTAAAGGCCATCAATCAAGGCATGCTTTTCGCGCGTGTTGAAAACCCAGAGGTGAGCGGCCAGCGGCAGTGGGACGAGGGAAAAAGCCGAGGTCCGACAGTCGATCTGTACTAGTTGGCCGGCGCGCCCAAAAGCACTCGTGCCTTGATCGAGGATGCCGCAGGGCACGCCAACATATTTGTTTTCAGCATGGCGCCCGAGGGCCGCCAACCGCTCGGGGGCGATGGCGGTGGGGCGAGCTAGATTAAGTAAGGCGAGAGCAGTGGCGAGTTCGAGGGCTGCACTGCTGCTGAGTCCAGCGCCGGCGGGGAGATTAGAATGCACAAGCAAATCAAAGCCCGCGGGGGCCGGGAGATTGAAATCGCGCAGACTGTGCCAGACGCCGATAGGATAATTGGCCCACGCCTCGGCGCCCGTTAGGCGCGTGGTGGGGCTGGCCGCTAGTTCCAGCGTCGTCGACCCGCTCGTGCTCCGCAGTCGGAAGCGGCCCGCCGCATTGGGCGCCGCCGCGACCCAGACAAAGCGATCAATGGCCGCCCCCAACACGGCGCCGCCATTATAGTCGGTGTGGTTGCCGATAAATTCCACCCGGCCCGGCGCTCGGGCGATGATCGACGGGGCGGATCCGTAGGCTCGTTCGAAGAGAGCGCGAATATCAGGCGAACCAGCGGACGGAGAGGATGCGGCCATATAGAAAAGGGAGTCGGGACCAGAGAAGTTCAACCAGCCCGCCCTCGCGAAAACAAACCCCGATTTAATTTACCCCCGCCGCAGTCACCCAAGGCTTGAGGGGAGCTCACGCAGACAAAGCCCGGCGACAGCGCTCGGTTTGTAATATATTATATTACAAACCGAGCGAATCTGGCGGGGGTGTTTTTGCGCAGGCGAAGCCAGGCGGGCGCGGGCGGGACCATATGGGCCCAAGTGGGCGCGGGTGGGCGCGGGCGGGGGGAGTCGGGGTGAGGGGGCGCTCCGCGGGCGGCTGGGTCTAGAGCGGACGGATTTTCAGGCTGCGGAACTGGACTTTGTTGCCGTGGTCTTGGAGCAAGATGGGGCCTTTTTCGGCCAACCCAAAGCCGGGTATTTTTGCAAACTTACTGCGGGCGACGGCGGCGGCCCAGGCCGGTGATCCGCGCTCATATTCGAGCACTTTAATGCCATTGAGCCAGTGCTCGACGTGATTTTTTTTGGTTACGACAATGCGGGCGTGTTGCCACTCGCCGATGCGGGGGACAATGGCCAGTCCGCCCGGCATTTTACCGCGGGGGATTAAATCGTAAAGTGAGCCGAGCGTCCGATTGCCGTTGAGACCGAGTTTGGCGTCAAGGTGTCGTTCATCATCAAGCAGCTGATACTCCAGCCCCATGTAGCCAGCCGGCACCTCATTGAGAAAATATTTAACCCCGCTATTTGCGCCGGGCGTAAGTTGGAAATCCCATTGCAGTTCAAAAGCGGAAAATTCATCCGTCGTGATTAGGTCATTCCCGTGCGTGTTGCCCACCACCGTGAGGACCCCCGCTGCGATCTGCCAACTCTCGGCGGGGAAACGGGAATCTTTAATTCCGCGCCAACCCGCGGCACTGCGCCCATCCCAGAGTAAGCGCCAACCGGTTAGCTGCTCCGCGGCACTGACGTTATTCGGCGTCGTGTTGCGGATAAAAATATCATCCGGCGGCGTCGGACTTAAATCGGTGGTTTGGATGCGCAAATTGCGCCAATGGACCCGACAGCCGGCGTCAGCGGCATTATTTTTTATGCTGTGGATTTGGAGGGCGAGAAAGCCGGCCGCGGTCTGGGCATCAATGACGTGCGCCACCGGCCGGCCGTTAACCCACGTGCGCAGGGATGAACCGATCGCTTCAATGCGCAGCTGATTCCACTCGCCGTAATGATACGCTGACTGAGCCGAAGAATTGAGCGTGACCGGATAAAACCAACCGCGGCGGGCTTCATCATAAATTCCCCCGGTCCAAGCGCGCTCCGAGGGATCGATGTCCAGCTGATAACCTCGCACGCGGCCGTTCTCCGAGGCGGCCTCGCTCACGCCGCGAAATTGGATCCCTGAATTACTACGACCGCCGGCCTGCTTAACTTCGCATTCAAAAATAAAATCTCCGTAAATTTTATCCGTCGCTAAAAAACTATTCGGTGAACCGACGACGGTCGTGCCTACAATGGTGCCAGCCACGACGGTGAAAGGAGCCGTGCCGTTGATCGTCCGCCATCCCGTGAGATCACGGCCATTGAAGAGCGGCTCCCACGGCCCCGCGGTCAGCCGAGCGGCCAGCATGGCCAGGCTCATTAAATTCCACCAGATCAAGCGAGCAGAGGTAAGCATCAGGGCAGGCAAGCTGGGCGCTAAAATTAAAACAAGCTTCGGCTACTTTATTTTTTTGCATCCGTTGCAGGCGGTCGCTCGGGCGAAAGGTCGCGATCGCTTCCTCGGCGGTGAGGAGGGGCGCCGAAGGCACCTGAATATGCGCGCGTAGCTGGGGTTGGGTTGCGCCGGCCTTATCGCCGTGCTGGGCGAGCAGCGGTCTGGTCAGCATCAAGCTGATCAGGCGAGTAAAATTCACATGAAAAAGAGGGCGCGGCGGCAAAAAATCTCGCGGCGCGCTTAGTCGAACCATTCGTCGTGCGGGTCGAAGGCAGGGATGGGCAC
>NEUY01000054.1 GCA_002304425.1 Opitutia bacterium Tous-C10FEB | reverse complement strand
GGCCCTATAACCTATAACCTATAACCTCTAGCCTCTCACCTTTTGCCTCTAGCCTTGTGGCCGCCACAAAAAACCCAAGAAACACAAAAATCGACTAAGGCATTTTTGCCCGCGAAAAACGCGAAACGACGCGAAAGGTTCGAACTTAAACCTTAAACCTTAAAACTTTCGCCTCTAGCCTCTGACCTCTCACCTCTGACCTCTAACCTCTGACCTCTAACCTCTCCCCCCGTCCCCCCAGCTACTTAGCGGGGCCGAAATCGTAGGTTAGGTTCCACTCGCGGGTCTCGCCGGGAGCAAGATCGAGCGCGAGATAAGGTTCGAGTGAGAGCGTGTTTCCGTTGGCCCACAGGACGCATTTAAATGGGACGAAGTCGGTGGTGAAATGAACTGAGGTCAGCTTCGGGTGGGTCAGGGTTGCGACTAAGGGCTGCCCCGTGGGTAGTCCTAAAAATTCCAGATGGCCGCCGTCGACTCCGATAAAAGGGCGATACATAGTGAGCGTCCGCCCCGTTAATTTATAACCGATATTTTCAGCAAGTTGCGTGCCGGCGGGCAAAGTGACGACCTGTAAGCCATCAGTCTGTAGTGCGAAAAAAGGATGGGCAAACCACTCGAACTTGAGCGGAGTGCGGCCGCGATTAGTCAGGCGTGAAGTGGAGCGCAGGTGCCGACCCTTTAAGGCGATGGTGCGCTCGATTTCATAGGACCAATGGCCCACCGTTTGCGCCGTACGAAAAATTGCCTGAGTAGGCGTGAGTTCAGTTTCCCAGTGGCAGGGTTGGGTGACGCTGACATTTCCTTCCGCATCGCGGCCGAGTTGGCCGGCACCGGGAGCGAGGCCGATGGGGCCATCCCAGAGCAAGGGCTGGCCCGTCATGGTGCTATGGCGAAACGACTCGGGCAGACCTTGGCCGTTGCGCGGAACGGGATCGGGTTTGGGCCATTCGGGGCCGGTGAGTAAATCGCCCACGTGCTGGTCGTGAATTTGCCAGATGTAGCCCCCCCAGCAAAAGCGGGGGCCTAGGTGGGCGTGTTCTGCGACCGGATCGAGTAGATCGACGGTGAGTTCGGCGTTGGCGAGATGCAACATGAGCAAAAAACCGTGAGGTGAAAGCGCGGGCTGGGAGCCACCGCGCGTGAGCGCCAATAAAAACTTAGCGCAGGCGCATGAGGCGCAGCGTGGTGCTCTGGCCGTCGATGACTAAAACAAATTGGCCATGCGGACGGGCGTGGATTTCGATACTCTTGCCCAAGAGCTCGTAGGTGATCGGTTCAAAGCCTTCCCACACTTGACCGTTATCGAGGAGGAAGCGATTAGCTGATTCCCATTTCACTACGGTGCTAACCAGCGGAGGGAGCGTGCGCCAATCCGAGTCATCGAAGGCCGGCAGACCAAAGCGCTGGAGCCAACCAGCCTTAGGTTGCACCAGGGGCAGGGGCGCGGGAGTGGCGACGGCGACAACTGCCGCGCGGGCGGTGACGAGCGCTGTTTGGAGCTGAGTGGTCGCCGCCGCTTGTTGGCGAATCAGAGCAGCATCGATCACGCCGAGCTCATCTGGACTGAGGCGATCGAGTCCGGCGCGTTGCCATTCTGCCGGCGTGAGGACGGCTTGGAGGCCGGGAAATTTTTCCGCGGCCGAGCAGGCGACGGTGAGGAGTAAGCAGAGGAACCAGCGGGGGGCCAATTTCATGCAGAAAGTTTGAGGCGATCGCTGCCAGTGAACGAGGATAAAATATCTAGCTCGCCTGAAAATTCACGAAGGTCCTCTAGCCGATTTTGCGCAACGCAGGGCGCTTCGAGTTAGAGCTGCAGAAAATCATCGCCCGTATTTTGGGTGGCGACCATGCGGGCGAAGGGGCCGCCGCGAGCGACGAGGGTGCGAAAATCACCCTCTTCAATGATGCGGCCGGCCTCGAGCACGATAATGCGACTGGCGTTGCGAATGGTGCTGAGACGGTGGGCAATGGTAATCACGGTGCGCCCGGCGGCGAGACGGTCGAGGGCTTCTTGGATCAACCGCTCGCTTTGATAATCGAGCGCGGAAGTGGCCTCATCCAAAATGAGGACGGGCGGATTGCGCAAAATGGCGCGCGCGATGGCGAGGCGCTGGCGTTGGCCGCCGGAAAGGGTGACGCCGCGCTCGCCCACGGCGGTCGCGTAGCCGTTGGGCAAGCGCAGAATAAATTCTTCGGCATTTGCCTGCTGCGCGGCTTGCCGTAACTCGTCGTCAGTGGCGTCGGCGCGCGCAAAACGTAAATTGTCACTGATAGTACCTGATAGCAGCAGGCTATCTTGTAACACCACGGCCAATTGCCGGCGAACCCAGCGCATGTCCCATTCTGACTGGGGCACTCCATCAATAAAAATTTGGCCACGGGAGGCTGCGTAGAGTCCGAGTAGTAAATTTGCTAACGTACTTTTCCCTGAGCCCGAAGGTCCGACCAAGGCAACGTGCTCCCCGGGTTTTATGGAAAGATTAATTTGGTGGAGCACGAGTTGCTCGGGGGCGGTGGGGTAGGCGAAGTTAACTGCATCGAAGACGATATCACCGCTGAGGCGGTCAGCGCGGCGCGAGCCTTGCCATTGTTCGACGTAGGTGGAATCGATGAGCTCCTTGATGCTCTGGAAACTTTCGCGGCCGATAAAAAATTGTTCGCTGAGGCTCACGAAGGCTTGAATGGGGCCGAGGACAATCGGGAGGCCCGCGACAAAGGCGAAAAGCGTGCCGTAAGAAATATCCCCTCGAATGGCGAGCCAGGCCCCCGCGGCCATGACTACCAGCGCGATGACCTGGGTGCTCACATACCAAAAAGTGCCAAAAATAGCATTGAGGTAGCTCTGGTGGATGCGTTGGCGGGCAAAATCTAAGCTGCTACGGTCCAAGTCAGCCTCCGCTTGTTTCTCCTCGCCGAAGCTGCGGACCAAGCGAAGCGCGGAAATATATTCGCTGGCGGTGCCGGTTAGTTGTTCCTGCGCGAGCCGGGCGGCGTGATTACTATACTGAATTCGGGCGAAGAAATAATATTTAGCGAGAGCGTAGGCGGGGATAATGAGGCCGAGGACCAAAGCGAGGCGCCAATTGAGAATCGTGAGGATAATAAAAATACTCACCCCGTAGAGGACGTTGGGCAGAAATTGATTGAGAATATTATAAAGCAGCGCCTCAACTTTTTGCGTATCGAAGGCGTATTTTGCCAGTAAGCGCCCCGTCTTTTGTTGGTCTAAATAACCAAAGCTCAGGAACTGCAGCTTGAAGAAAATCCGACTGCGCATCTCGACCATCATTTGTGCCATGGCTTGCGCGGTGACGTGGGCCCCCCAGACCGAGAAAACATAATGCAGGGCGAGTAAGAGCAGGAACCAGCCGCTCAGTTGCAGAATGGCGAATGTATCGCGGGCGGGGACCGCGACATCAATCATGCGTTGGAACAGCCACGCGCACGGGGCCACGGCGAGGGAGCGCAGCAGCGAAAGACCAAAGCCGCGCCAGAGGCGGTCACGGCTACCCCACAGATAGCCGGCTAACGTCCGGGCGGTGAGGGCTTCGGGAGCTAGGGGCGTCGCACTCAACCGCGATCGGGCGGCTGACCTTTCGTCCGCGGGGGCGCGCGGTGACCATGCAGCGCCGTGTAGAAAGGATCTCCCGGCCGGATGGAGCCGCGCGGGACAATTTCACCGGTGAAGGCTGATTTGTAGATCGCCGTCAGTAGCTCAAGTGTCTGGCGCGCTTGGAAGCCCGACGTGAGTGGGCGCCGTTGCGCATCAAGGTCCGCCACAAAAGCGTTGAGCTGCGCGCCGTGGGAGGAGCTGATTTCCGCGGGGAAATTCTGCCATGCTTGCATGAGGCTATCATCTGGCCCCGGCGGGATCGGCGTGAGCTTCCAATTGTCGCGGGAATAACCGTAAAGATGAGTGAGCTCCAGCGTGGCGCGCTGATAGTCGAGCCGGAGATAAGTTTCTTGGCGCGGGCTGAGGGCGCTGTTGACGATGGAGCCCATGGCGCCGCTGGCAAAGCGGACGATGGCCATGGAAACATCTTCGACCTCGATCGCCCGATCGAGCGTACCGGCCGCCGCCCGGACGTCACGCCAGTCGCCCATCAGGTGGAGAAAATGATCCATCGCGTGAATCCCGAGCCCCATCGTGGGACCGCCGAGTTCCGTATTCCAGCGGCCCCGCCAGGGCACCGCATAATACGCCGCATCGCGAAACCAGAGTGTGTTGCAGACGCCGACGAGCGGTTGTCCTAACTGGCCTTGGTCGGCGAGGTGGCGAACATGCGCGGTCGATGAACCAAAGCGCATCTGAAAAATGCAGGAAGTGAAACCGCCCGTGCGTTGCTCCGCTGCTTCGATCGAATCCAATTCGGCTAAGGAGCCGCAGAGAGGCTTTTCGCACAGGACCCAGGCGCCCGCTTCCATGGCAGCAATGCTCATGCTGGCATGCTGGGCGGGAGGCGTGGCGATTAAAACAATATCGGGCCGCTCGGCCTTCAGCATTGTGGCGTAATCCATGTAGTGGCGCGGGATTTTATGCTGACCGGCAAAATCCGCTACTCGCTTGGCGTCAATATCGACCGCCGCATTGAGGGTCACCCGGCCCTGCGTGTCCTCAACCGCGCGCACATGCGCATCGCCGATTGAACCGGTGCCGACCAGGACAGCGCGGTAGGTTTTCATGGATTAAGGGTGGGTGAGGATGAAGAGCGCACAGGGAGTCCACGAAACGCGGAAGTCTGAGTGAGCCTATTTAATAGAAATGGGCGATATGAATTATCTGAAAATAAATGAAAATTGATTGCAGGCGGCCCTCGGTCGAGGGGCTGGAAAGTGGGGAAAAGATGCAAATTTGGACACCGTCCGCCATTCCAATTGAGGGCTGCCATCCTCGCCGGCACGAGCCCTCGGTCGGGGGCGGTCATTGGGTCCTAGCCGCCGCCACGCTCAGTGCCCGTGCGCCTACGCACCGTGAGGCTACGCACCGCCCGCCGCCCGTGCGCCTAATTCGAATCTCCTGACGCTCGTTTGTAATATATTATATTACAAACGAGCGTCAGGGGGGCGTTATTTTACGCCGACGAGGGTGAGGATTTTATTGCCCGTGAGCCGGCGCTCGGGTGGCAGGCTGTGCGGGGTGCGGTTGCCGAAGACTTTCGCAAGTTCGACGAATTTAGCTTGGGTCGCTTTAACAAATTCCTCCACCGAGCGAGTCTCGCCGCCGAGTGCCATGATTTGCGGCAGCCAATGGTGGCCGTAGCGTACATGATTTTGCTCATCGTTGCGATCGAAGGCGAGCAGGGTGTCGGCTTCGAAATCGTTGAGCTCGCGGATGCGGTCCATGACGGTGGCCTTGGTCGGAAAACTGCCGGCCTCAAATTCCATGGTCATCATCGCGTAGCGTTCGTGCGGCGCCATCTGCACTAAGATATTATAAAGATCGAGGGAGTGCTCCACCGTCATCAAATCGACGCCGAGCTTGGGGAGTTGGCGGTAGCCGAAGGCGCTGTGGCGGGATTCATCCCACAGATGACGCGCCATATCGTGGTGCAAATCAAAGGGAGCTTCCGGCGTGTCGTAGAAAATGGTCGCGAGATAATCGACGGCATCCAACTCCATCATGAGCCACACATAGACCATCAGGCGAATGACGCGGGCATCGGTTTGCGGATCGACGAGCCAGGGGCGGACAATAGGAGTTTCCGCGGCGTCGTAGCTGAAAGCGCTCGAGCACGTGGGGTACGGGCTGCGGTTGCAGGTGGGCGGATGTTGATAGGTCCGCTGGCTCGATGCCCAAATAAAGTTTGCGGGCAGGGGTTGCGCGGACTGTTCGCCGAGCCAGCCGCCGTGAGCGGCGAGAGCCGTGGCGAGGTGGGCGGTCCAAGTCGGGGCGGCCTCGAGCTGGAGGTAGGGGGCCATTTCGCGGGCATGGCGTTCTTCGTCCGCGATAAATTCTTCGACGAGTTTGCGCGATGGCCAGTCGGCGAGGTGGTGCGTGGCGGCGAGATAATGGCGGTAGGCGGCCAGCAAGGCTGGTTTGAGCACGCCGTAAAAGCCGGCCAAGGCGATCAGGGCATCGGTGGGCATGACCGCCTCATTATAAATCTCGCGCACGCTGGCCCGGGTGGTTTCCCCGTTGCCGAAGCCACTCATTTCTCGGCCGCGCTCCCGGAGGAAGCGGGCGTGGCCGGCGGATTCCCAGAGATGTTGGCAGAGTAAATATTTTAACTCGGGGTCGCCCACGCGATAGATCAGCGTCGAGGCGGTGCGGATGAAATCGCGTTCGGCTTCAAACAGCACGCGTTGCAAGCGGGCCATATCTTGCACGGCGGCCATGCGGCCAGAGGAGGAGGGGGCGGGAGCGACCATGGTTAAAATCTTAAAGGCTGATCAATCCTCGGCGCGGAGCGGTGGCTCGGTCGAGGGGTGGCACAACGGTACGAACGGGGCTCAGCAGATGCGGCCGCGTTTGCCGGCGGTGCTGTGACCGGAGGGATTGACGCCGATCCACCGTTCATCGATGGGCTCGCTGGCGCGTTGATAGCGTGCATCACTGGAGATCCGCAGACGATTCTCGGTGCGGTTATCGAGCGACGCATGCACGAGGAACATGCCGAAGGTGATAAAATCACCGGGCGAAAATTCAGCAGTCACCCAGCGGCCCCCAAATTTATTACGCAACGTCGGTGGGTTGTGCGAGAGCGTGCCACTGAACGCCCATTTGCCGGCCTGCGCGGCTTGAGCTTCCGACGGCTTGTTGGTACAAAAAGCATCGACGTCACGGTAAACATATTTCTCCAGCAAATCCGTGCGCTTATGCGAACCCTCGAGCACCATGAGGCCGCCCAGTTCGAAGGAGATCTCGCCGTAAGGCACCCAGCAGGTCATGTGTCCGTGTGTGCCGCGCCCCATGTAAGGAAGATCGCAATGCGGGTTCGTGCCCTTGCCGGGCCCGATGGCGCGCAACCAAGTGTAATCATAATGCCGAATAGCTTCGCCGTAAAATTGCCGATAAAATTCTGGCAAGCGGCCTGCATAAAGGAGGCTTTGGACGGCCGGATTATTATTGGTGAGTTCAGGTTTGAAAACATAGCCCGCGCCCGGCTTACAAATGGCGTCGATGCTAGGGTAAGCGGGATCCAGCACGTCGGCCGCCGCGAGCCCCGTGGTGAGGCTGGCGCGCGCGGCCAGCACTTCATCGCGGTCGAGATATCCTTTCAGGTAGAGATAACCATCCTCCGCCACGCGGCGGCGGAGCTCGGGAAAATCTTCCGCGGCGTCGCTGGAGTCGCGGAGGAGGCCGACTTTATCGTCAGTCATTTCCAGTTCGTGGCCGTAGGAATAAAGTTGGGGTAGGGTGGTCGTGGCACTCATGGGATTAATTTACAGGAAAATCATCAGTGATTAAATGGTTGTAGTGGGAGAAGTCATGTAAATTTTGGGGGGGTGCCCCCTTTGCCTAAATACCGCGCTGAGCCCTGGCTGCAAAGTCCTTTACGCACCCCGGTAGGAGAGATCGAGCTGGCGGGGGTCTTGCGCAACGTGAAGGGGATTGATCCGGCGGGCATGCGGATTTTGAGACGTTTCACCTTGGTGCTCATGGTGGAGGGCCAAGGCTATTATCGCGATGCGCGCGGCACCAAACTCGATTTAGGCCCGGGCGATGTCGTGTTGGTTTTCCCTGAAATTGCCCACGCCTATGGCCCGCTGCCGGGCACGGAATGGACCCAGATTTATTTTGTCTTTGATGGCCCCCAATTTCAGCTCTGGCGCGCGCAAGGACTGCTGGCGCCTGATCATCCGGTGCTGCGCCTCGGCGCGGTCGATTACTGGCGGCGGCGGCTGCATGAGGTGGTGAAAAGTGAGCCGCTGCATAGTGCGGGGGCGCCGTTGCGCGCCTTGGGCCGCTTGCTCCATGTCGTCACGGATATGATTGCCGCCGATGCGGAGAGCACGCGGCAAGCCGGCCGCGACACGTGGTTGGAGAAAAGTTTACGCCTCCTCGGTGACCGCGGGGTCACGGGCTGGCTGACCCCCCAAGCGGTGGCGCCGCAAGTCGGCTTAAATTACGAAAACTTCCGCAAGCGCTTTGTCGAACTCACCGGAGAATCTCCCGGTCGCTACCAAAAAAGACGCCGCCTCGAGTGGGCGTGCGCGGCGATCTATCAGGGCGGATCTTCGCTCAAGGAGATCGCGGACACCTTGGGCTTTTGCGATGTGTTTCATTTTTCCAAGGCCTTTAAACAAGAGATCGGTTTTACCCCCTCTGATTATCGCCGCCGCGTCCGTGGACATTGAGTAATGCGGCGACGGTCGGGCTTAGTTTGAAGCGGGGATCGAACCGATCGCCGGGCCGCCACAAAAAGCACAGAAGGCGCAGAACCGACCGAGGCATGGCCACGAAAAACACGAGAAACACAAAAACGAACGAATACATTTTAACCGCGAAGGGCGCGAAGTGACGCGAAAGAGAATCCGAGCTTAAAACTTAAACCTTAAACCTTAGAACTTCCCCGCCGCCTAGCTAAGCTCAGGGCGTTTTGGCGGACCAACCTTCGGGCCAGGTGGTGCCGGGGAGGGGGCGCCAGAAAATATCCTGGTCGATCCGCGGCGCGTGATGGCGATATTTTTCGGTGAGGCGAATCTTTGTCTTCAGATTTTCGACTAAATTTTCGCCGTAGAAAAAGGTGTTGTCGGCCACGCCGGAAACTACGAGCACCTCGGACTTCGTCGTCTCGAGGAGCTCGATGAGGCCGCGAATGTTCGCGAGTTCCAAGTCGATCGCGCCTTGGAGTTTTTGCTCATAGCTCGCCTTGGTCGCGGCGTCGGGAGCCTGGAGATAGCCGTAAACCGATTCACACCACGCGCAGACGCTGCGCAGGCTGGAAACCCAATGCAGGTAGGCGCGAACGCGGTCGCGAAGATCGGCGAAGACGGCGGCGGCGGCGTTTTCGGGGCTGACGCGCCGCGGGGCGCCGGGGGCTGAGATTTGCTCGGTGGCTTTAGCCAAACCATCGAGGCGCGCGATGAGGGGACGGAGACGGGCGATGACGTGCTGATCCATGTCGGCGGCCATTTTTGTGCCGGAAGCTTGCGTGATGAGATCGAAGAGCACGTCTTTGCCCAGGTCGACGAGGCCGGGATTGTTGTGCTGGAAGCAGCCGTGGCGTTCGTAGTATTCGCGCTCGGCGGCGGGGACCGCTTCGACATCGGGGACGAAGGGACGATCCCAAGTGCGCTGCCAGCAAAAGCCGAAGGCGCAGTAGAGACCGACCAGCGGTTGCCACATCAGCGCATTTTCAAAATCCTGCCACGCCGTGAGCAGGCTGCTCGCTTGGGCCGGGCCGACGAGCGTGGTAGCGTATTCGGTGAGCACTTGCTCGACGGGTTTTTCAGGGAAGAATTGCGCCGCGCGAATGACGACGGGATTCGGCCAGTAGGGCGCTTGGGCCGCGTTGGTCAGACCACCGAGGCAGCTGATGCGGTTGAGACCCGCCCCGCGCATGGCGGTGAATTTTTCGTGCAACATCCGCGGGAACGGCAGCCCGAGGAGCGGTTCATGATTCATGACGCCCGAAGCAGAATAATGGAGCACCGGCTCGCAGCCTTGGGCGCGCGAGGCGGTTAGCGTGTCGGTTTCCGCTTGATCCATCGTGGTGTGGAAAAGGCTGCCCGCGACGGCCTTGTTCTCGGGATATTTGGGGTGCGCGTACGGCACATCATAACCTTTGACGAGCAGGGAAGGCGCTTCCCAGGTGACGTGTCCGCCCATGCCGGCTTTGATGTGCTGATGCTCAACCTTGAACGGTTCGATGCGCAAAATAACATCAAAGTCGGGGTTCAGTTCGGCCGCGGCGGTCTGCAGATTTTTTAGATAACGGACGATACTTTCGCCCGCCGCTTGCGCGACCTTATCGTGGTTACGCCATTCGCGGATCATGTAGGGTCCGCCGTTGCGGCCCACATAAAGGGAGGCGGTGTGTTCGAAGCCAGCGCCGCTGTCATTGGTCCAGACGGACATGTAGCTCAGGTCGGGCACATGGCGCATTAATTTTTGGAGAGCCTCGCGATAATGGCGCTGCACGATCGGGTGATCTTGCGCCATAGTGTAGCGCGGCAAGCGTGAGCGGAAGGGGTGATCGACGCGCGCGCCCCGGAGCGAGGGATATTTGGCAAAGAAGCGATCCGGCATCGTGCGAGGCTCGAACATGCAGACGCCCGGCTTCAACCCGTAGCGGCGACCCAAGTCGGCCAGCTTTTTGAGGTGGTTGAGATTGGCGTCGAGGTAGTGCGCGGGCCACACGCCCTTGGTGAGTGGGGTGTCGATGAAGTGATTGAAGCCCGGGGCATAGGTGTAAAATTGCGGATAATATTCAAAGGCCACCATGTCCTCGAAGGGCATGTGCGCCTGGAGACCGTTGACTTCGCAGTGCGTGAAACCGGCTTCGGCGAGTGCGGCGACATAGCGCTCAGGTTCAAATTTGCGGGCGCTGCGCCAATATTGCGTGTAGCAGGCATCCCAATGCGGCCGATGCCAGCCGAAGGTGGCCGGCAACCACACGCCGGCCGCGAGTTTTTCGCGGGTCAGATCGCTGGTGGCCGTAGCTAAGAGGCGCACCGCGGCGAAGAGAAAAGAACCGTGCGTCGCGCAGATTTCACCGCTGCCATCCTCGGCGATCCGCAGCCACATCCAAGCGGTGGCGGTTTGGGCGGCGGCCGGCAGACGCGCCGGGCGACCGCGGGAGGCGAGGGCCACGGTGACACCCGTTTTGGCCCCGGCGTTTGCGCTGACGCTAGCCCCGGTCAGCTTGCCCAATTCATGGGCGGCCGTGATTTCACCTGGCTCAGCCGCAGGGAAATAATAAACAGAGGTCAGACGCAGTGGGGTAGGAGAGGTCGACATAAAAGTGGGGCGAAGCACAAAACGCCGGCTGCCGGCCAGCAATAGGAAAGATCAGCGAGCGCCAAGTAACACCAAACATTTCCCAGTAATTACATCACTGCGCCCCGTGGGGGCCGATGAGCCGGCCCCAAAAATAACCACCCAGGCCAGCGAGGGGAGAGCGGCCCCTCAAGTTTACGAGCCGTCGAGCCGCCACAAAAAGCGCAAAAACCGACCAGGGCATTTTTTACCACGGACGGAATCGGGATAGATCCGAGGCAGCGGTCTTGGGATTTAATCCAGATTGGATCCGCGCCCGCGCTAATCGTCCGCGGCCGTTGAGTTCACCGCTGCTGCCACAGGGAGTTCAAACCAGAAAAGTGCCCCCGCACCTAACTGGCTCTCCACGCCGAACCCACCACCTAGCTTCTCCATAATGCGGCGGACGATCGAAAGACCGAGCCCATGGCTCGTCGCACTCACCTTAGCGACCCGCGTGAAGGGTACGAACATGCCTTGCTGGCTGGCGGCATCGAGCCCCGGTCCGTCATCTTTCACCCAAAAACGAATCACGTGGCCGTCCGCCCTGACGGTGCTGCCAAGCGTGATCTGGGGTGAAGGACCACCGTACTTCAGCGCATTACTGATATAATTAACCCACACTTGAATCAACCAAGGAGCATACCCATGTGCGGTCGGCCATTGACCAGGTTGATGAATAATCGCAGCGGAGGCCGTGAGCTGACTGGCCAAAGCAGCCAAGGACTCCGTCACGATCACCCTCATATTGAGCGCGGTCATCTTGGTTTTGATCGACTCCTGCCGCACCAGCGCGAGAAAGAGGAGTTCATCAATAATGGTGGAGAGATGGCCAGCCGCGAGACTGGCTTCTTGCAAGTTACGCCGCAGCGCGGGCTCATCCATTTTCCCGAGCCCCTCAGTGGCGAGGTACAATCGACCGCTGAGGGTGCAGAGCGGTGTTTTGAGATCGTGCGCCACCGTGTGAGCGAAGGCATCCAGCTCATCGAGGAGTGCTTTTTTCTCTAACTGTATCGTGATCGCACGCAGCACTTCGTTTTCGCTAAAGGGCTTGGTGATATAATCAGCCGCGCCCAGTTCCATCCCGCGGCGCGTATCGGCGCGATCAGTTTTGGCCGAGATCACAATCACCGGAATCGTGCGCAACCCTTCTGCTTGGTGTAACGCCTCCAACAAAGCAAAACCGGTCATCACCGGCATACTAATATCAGTAATAATGAGTGACGGGGCTTCCCGTTGCGCGATGGCGAGACCCGCCATGCCGTCGGCCGCGGTGAGGGCGCGGAAACCATTGAGCGTAATCAGATCGACCAAGGTTTCGCGGACGGCCGCGTTGTCCTCAATGATCAGAATGGTGGTCTGACGAGGCGGTTTCATGCGTTAAAAATTAAGGGAGAAAAAAGGCCGGCGAGAGGGTTAAAAAAATAAAGGGAACCCATCTGTATCGACCCCAAATTGCAAGTCATGAGCAAAATAGTTATCCCCCAGCTAATCCCACCCGAGGGCGGGAAAAATACTCAGTCGGTTTCTGCGCTTTCTGTGGCAGCTTGAGGTTTGGGGCTAGAGGCTAGAGGCGGCACCGTTGTTGCTTACCATCAACCCGGTGTTCGTTCTCAGTTCTCGCCATGGGGCGAAACAGAGGCGCAAGGCGGGATAGTTTTAAGCCCGGATTGTCCTTTCGCGTCGTTTCGCGGGCAAAATGCCTTGGTCGATCTAACCGCGGATTGCACGGATCCGGTCTGGATTAAATTCCCAGACCGCTGCCTC
>NEUY01000053.1 GCA_002304425.1 Opitutia bacterium Tous-C10FEB | reverse complement strand
AGCCGAATAGCGGCGACCAAGGCCGCACTCGCCTCCGGTCCAAATTGCACTTTTTTTCGGTCAAGCACGACTTCCGCCCGCCCTGCACGCAACGCCGGCCAGACCGCGAGGGCATTGCGCAAGAGGTAATCCAGCGGATTGGTCAAAGGCGCTCCAGGCAACCAAGCGACCAGCTCGCTTAGAAAATTCTCCAAACGAATGCGCTGGCCATCATTGAGCGCAGTCCACGGCAAGACGGCGCGCAACTGCTTAACGATGGCCCCGCGCTCGCGGCTCGGCACTATCCACTCTGAGCCTTGCGGCCAAATCTGCGACCCGCCACCCCAGCGCGCCGCCTCGGGGACTTCGAGAAAAATATCGGCATGTTGGCTTAACCAGCTATTGAGCTGACGGGTCAGCTGCTTTTCGTCCGCCCCAAAGGTAGCCCGCTTATAAGCCTCAATAAAGGCCTTCTGCGCTGCACTGAGTTCGCCGCTGGCCGCAAATAATTGCTGTTGCACGCGGCGCTGCTCGCGGCGAATCGCCGCGGGTTTCAGCAGCGTGAAATCCCCCCCCAAGCCCAACTCCAAGGGGAAGGCTCGCACGATGCGGGCAAAAAATCCGTCGAGAGTGCCAAGATTCAAGCGCGGCATCGCCTCCACCACCGTGCGCAACATCGATCGAAAATCGGCCGAACCGAGGTGGGGCAACTCAATCGCATTCGCTAATGCTTGCGCCGCTACTGAGTCACCGGCGGCCGAGGCGAGCTTACGCAGAATTTCATCAAAAAATTCTCCCGCCGCCTTGCGGGTAAAAGTGAGCGCAACGATGCGCTCCGGGGCCGCGCCGTTGGCCAAAAGCCGCACGAATCGATTGGTCAACGCATGGGTTTTTCCCGAGCCCGCTGACGCGAGGATCATCACATGGCCAAGCGCTTTCATTGACCACCTCCCGCGAGCCCATCGGCCAGCACACTCGCCGCTGTCCCCTGTTGAAATAATTTCTCCCAATCACGATCCGCGTGAGCGGCGAGTTCCGTCGGCGGCCAAAACTTTCCCGCCGCCACCGCCGCGACAATTTGCGTCGCGCAGGCCTCCGCCGATAACTGTAGATTGGGCGTATAATCTTTCCACATGCTAATCGCCGTGGATCCCACCCCCTTAGGTAAATTAAAATACCCGCACTCCACCGCCGGCCCAAACGCTGGCGCCAAATTCAGTCGATAAAGCGGCAGTTGTAAATCCAGCCATGCCCGCTCTTTCCCGTTCATGATCATTCGCGCCCACGGGGAACTCGTCGCTCTGACCGGGCCCAAATGCGCTTGCTCGGGCGTGCTAGGGGTATCGGAGGTCTTATAGTCCAGCACGCGCACGCGGCCGTCGGGGTGACGGTCGATGCGGTCAATTTTTCCGCGCACCATTAGCCCACCGATAGATATATTACAGGGCTGCTCAACCGCCTCAATCCGCCAGCCGGCCGCGAATTCCTCGGCTTGTAGCGCCGCGGCCTGACGCAAACGTTGGCGCGCCGATTCAAACTGAATGACTAAGGGCAGCGTCAATTCACGGCCATAATGAGCGCGAATGTTACGCTCCAAAGTCGCAAACAACGCCTCGCCCAAAACCGCTTCATCCCCACAAAGGCGCAGGGCCGGATCATCGCCCCACACGCGGAGCGCTTCATGCATGAGGTTACCAAAATCACGCGCATCAAGTTCGGCTTTTTCTAGGTCTAAGGCCTCCATTCGCCGTACCCGCTTAAGATAAAAAAGAAACGGACAATTAAGATAATCGCGGAAAGCGGTCACGGCAATTTTCTCGGGCGGCGGCCCCACGATCGGGCGCAGCGGCCAGGCGCGCGTCCACGGCAAGCTCGCTTGAGTGGAAGCCACTTTATCAAAAAGAAATTTAATTCGGCGCGGAAGATCCTCATCGGCACAGCGCAGGAGTAGCCGCGACGGCCGCAATGGATCGCCGGCCAGCGAAACCTTGCCGAGCAATATTTCCAGCCGACCCGCAGTGGTGCGCGGTGCGGCTAAGGCGGCCAGTAAATAAACATCCCGCGCAAAACGGCGCCCGTTCGTCTTTAATCCGAGGCGTTCACGCAGCAACTCCGGCAGAAAAGCATCCCCCGTCACCACCTCGGGCACGCGGCCATCGTTAAGCCCCGCGACCACGAGGTGCGGCGCGTCCTCCCACAATAATTCGAGCCAACCATTTAATTCGATCGCGCCCGCTGGTTTTTCCGCAAAGGCCACACTTTCGGCGAATTGGGCCAAGGCCAACTCCCAGCTCTCACCGGGCGTCAGATCAGGAAAAATTTGCAGCGCCCGGCCCACTTCCTCGGCTAGTTCGACCCATGCCGCCGCCGAGGCCACCAGGGGTTCAACCGATTCGACCGGATGATCGGCAAATAATTTCGCCAACAACTGCAGGCAATTTTGGGGGAACGTTCCCTGCTGCAACTCGGGCGACAGGGCAGCCAACCGGGCTAACGCCTCGGCCACCAACGAGGATTTTTTAACGTGACTCCGCGCCGCCGCCAGCGTCGGGGGCAAATGCGCAGCCTGCAGTGCATCCAACTCACGCAATAAGCGTGCCCGTGAAAAATCTGGGCCGCTCTGCGCAGCCAGCCAATCGAGTATGGCGGGGCAGCGCAGCAGCGCCGTACTCGTCGAGAAGGCATCGCTGCGCGCAAATTCGGCCAGCAAGCTTAACAACGCATAGAGGCCATCTTGCCGGCGCGAACGCCCCTCGGGATTGAATGCGGGCACGCCGACACAGCTAAGTCCGTGTGCGAGCGGCGCTAAAATTTCCGCATCAGCGATCCCCAGAGCCAGGCCGCCCCCTGCAATCTCATAACGCTGCGCCAGCGCCACGAGTTGGCCCGCTTGAGTCGCTGGATCAACACAGAGCCTAACCTGTTGATTAAACTGAGCCCAACGCAGTTCGCGCTGCGTCCAAAAATCCAGCCGCGGCCGACCCCAATCGTCGAAGAGCAGGGCCAGCGGCTCTTCCGCAGGGCCAAACACGCCTATTTCTACCGGGAGCGCTTTCGCATAGGCGGCGAGAATCTGGCACGCTAGCGACCACGGATCGGGCGTGCCAAGGACGATAATTTTTTTAACCTCCGGCGGCAAAACGGGTCGCCGGGCAAAATCTAATTTGGCCGCCTGCGCATCCTGTAAATGCTGGGCGCCCAGCACCGCTTGGTAACGCTGCTCAAGATGAGCTAACTGCTGCCAACGTTCCGCCTCCGGAAAATCTGCGCCGGCCTTGGCGCCCACCTCGCCCATTTGCAGACCCACCTCGATGAGCGTTGATTGCAGATGCAGCAACTGGCTCGCCAAGCGCCGCGCCCAAGCAAAATCCCGCGCGGGCGGCTCAATCGGAAATACTGCCTGAAATTCCTCGAGCGGTATTTCGCGCAACACTCTGATCCAAGCTAATTGACTAACGAGCCGCGAGGCCACTCCGGCCGACGACACTCCGAGGGTGGTCAGAGTTTCGGGGAGAACCACGCGGGGAGAAAAAACCGCCTGGCCGCGGGACCAAGCGTGGGCCGCCAGTGCCTCCCGCAGACGACGGCCTGACTGACGGGTGGGCACAACGACCAAAAGATGCGCGAGATCAAGCGGCCCGTCACCCCCCCAGTCCGCCGCCAACCAAGCGACCGCCTGCCCCAGCAACGGACGATCCCAAGGCAAAAGATGCAGACGAGCCTTCATTCCAAGTGTTCGCGATGAACACGAAATATCACGACGGGCTCAACTTGTTTTCGCAATTTTCGGCCCGGTTGCCTACTCGGCACAAAAAACCCCGTGGCGGTTAGGCGCACGGGGCAGAGTAATTCGATGAAGTCGGCTTACTTTTTGGCGACGAAAATATACTTAGCGCATTGCGCCTTATGATTGGAAGCGGAGTTCCGATGAATGACGTTGGCCTTGACGGCTCGGTCGAGCGCGGAGCAGTAGGCAATGGCGGTCGTCCGGGTTACCTCGGCATCAGTGCCGGCGGCAGCTTTCTGGACGGCTTTAGCGAGAGTCTTGAGCCGAGTCTTGGTGGCTTGGTTACGCGCCGCGTTGCGGATGGATTTGCGGGCGGCTTTGATCGCGGACTTAGTGTTGGCCATAGGTCTTAAATAGGTTGGAAGGGGCTAAAACTCAGAGGCAGGCCAGTGAGTCAAGGGAGAATTCTTTCCCCAAGGCAGCGCCCAGGCGGACCTCAAGCAAAACGCGCCACCCCGGGAGGGGGTGGCGCGGTGGTTAAAAGAACTTAGTTTTGGGGCCGATAAGCCGAATTCTGTCCGCCGCGGTATTAATGCGACGTGATCTTCATTTCTCTCAGGCCACCCGAAAGTGGCCAGCCCCACCGTTGCTCGACTTGCGCCGAACACGCTGGGGTGCGACTAACCCGGGACTATCCGACGGGCCACCGAGTCCCCTATTTAGTCTTGCACCGGATTGGGTTTTTCGTGCCGCCGTCATTACTTTCGGCGCGGTGGGCTCTTACCCCACCTTTTCACCCTTACCTGCAGCGCCTCACCTTGCGGTGAATCGCCTCAGGCGGTATATTCTCTGTGACACTATCCGTCACGACGCCTTGAAGCGTCGCGCCCCCTCTTTCGCGGGGAATCCTGCCCTGTGGTGTCCGGACTTTCCTCTCCGAACTATCTTTAGCGGGCGCGGCATTACCCGCGCCTTGGGATCAAAGAACTTCGGAGCGAAGACCTGGCCCCAAAACTAAGCCTGCCAATAAACAATACGCCCACATTGGTCGCAAGTGGTAATTTCCAGCCCTGCGCGCGCTTGGACTACGATATGGGTCGGCACTTTAAGATGACAACCGCCGCAGCGGTCGCCATTTACCGTTACGCAGACCGGGTGACCAGGCTTACGGGCGACCCGATCATAGATTCTCAAGCTGGGCTCAGGCACAAGCGGCCGCGCTGTGTCCACCGCCACTTGGGCTGATTGGACATCAACCAACAATTGTTTCGCGCGCTCTTGTAGCGTACGAATCCTCCCCTCGTGGCCGGAAATATTTTGCTTCAACTCAGCTTCCGCCGCCGCGAATCGTTGCTTGGCCTCATCACTGAGCAGCATCACCCCAATTTCCTGCTCTTCTAACCCACTGATACTCTGTTCGGTAGTCTCAATTTCGTGCGTCAAAGCCTGATACTCATCATTTTTTCTCACCTGACTTTGCTGAGTCTTATATTTGGCGATCTTTTCCTCGGCACTCTTGATGTCAATTTCGAGCAGCTTCTTTTTGGACTCTAGCCCGTGCCATTCAGCCTTAGCGGCCTCAATGGCAGTGCGCTCAGCCGCAATTTTGGACTCGACCGCCGTGATCTCGCGCGGGACCCCGTTGAGCTGTTGCTCGAAAGCCAATCGCTGGCTGTCGCGTTCCTGGAGCACCAACAATTTTTCCAGACTAAATACGGCCATGTTGTGGTCACTGTGCGTGGGGGCTTGGTCCGGTCAAATGAATCTGTCACCACACCGTGACAAAATAAAAACCCCGCACCAAAGAGACTCTTTATTCAATGAAAAATTAACCGACCCAGAGCACTGAAAAACGATCCATTTTGATCATGTTGTTAATCACTGCAGTTCAATTAGTTAAAATATCGTTATTTACCACAAAAATACCCTGATTTTTGCATAGAAAAACGTTGTCGTGTGACGCTGCTTCCGCGATGTTTTTTCTCAATTTTATCATCTTTAATGTCCAACTCTGAAGAAGCCCTCCGCCAAGCCAAAAATCAAGCAGGTGCCGATGCCTATGATGCTTCCAAGCTCGGCAAATTAGAGGGCCTCGAGGCCGTTCGAAAAAAGCCCGGCATGTACATTGGCGGCACCGACGAGCGCGCGTTGCACCATTGCGTTTCTGAGGTGCTGGACAATTCAGTCGACGAACATCTCGCCAATTTCTGCACGCGAATCGAAGTCGCTATTCACGTAGATGGCTCCATCAGCATCCGCGACAACGGCCGCGGTATTCCGGTTGATATTCATCCGCAGTATAAAATTCCGGGCGTTGAGATGGTGCTCACCACCCTGCACTCCGGCGGAAAATATGGTCAGGGTGGCTATAAATTCTCCGGCGGCACCCACGGGGTGGGCGCAAAATGCGTGAATGCTGTTTCTGAGTGGTTCGAAGTGGAAGTCTCGCGCGGTGGCCACGTGCACCATATGAAATTTGCGCGCGGCAAAACTGTGCAGCAACTAGAAGTGATCGGAAAGGCCACCAGCACCGGCACCTATATTACGTTCAAACCAGACGCCGAGATTTTTCGCGAAACGACGGTCTTTCAATTCGACCGCATCGCCCAGCGCCTTCGCGAATTAGCCTTTCTGAATTCTGGTCTGGAAATTGTCTTCACGGACGAACGCCCCACCGTGCCGAAGAAGGAAACTTATTTCTACAAAGACGGGGTCGAGGAATTTGTTAAGCAGATCAACACGGGCAAAGTCGCGCTGCACCCGAAACCGATTCGCATCGTCAAAGAAACGAGCAGCACCCTCGACGATAAGGCCGTCGAAATTCACGTCGAAGTCGTGCTGCAATACAACGACAGCTATAACGACCTCGTGCTCTGCTACACGAACACCATTCATAATCCCGACGGGGGCACGCATCTCTCCGGCTTTCGCGGTGCCCTCACTCGGGCGATCAATCAGCACTCGAAGGCCAATAATCTACTCAAGGACAAAGATCCGCAGATCACCGGCGACGACGTGCGCGAGGGCCTCGCGGCGGTAATCTCGATTAAGCACAGCGATCCTAAGTTTGAATCACAAACCAAGGTCAAGCTGCTGTCCCCCGAGGTTGAGGGCATCGTGAGTTCTGTCTCCTACGAGGGCCTCATGTTCTTCTTCGACGCCAACCCGACTATCGCCAAGCGCATCGTGGAGAAATCCCTCACAGCCGCGCGCGCGCGGGAGGCGGCCCGCAAGGCTCGTGAGACGATCCGCAAAGGCGCCCTTTCCAGCGGTGGCCTCCCAGGGAAATTGGCTGATTGTTCTGAGCGCGATCCCGCCCTCACGGAACTCTACATCGTCGAGGGCGACTCCGCCGGTGGTTCGGCCAAACAAGGCCGTGATCGACTCTTTCAAGCCATCCTCCCTCTCCGCGGTAAGCTGATCAACTCAGAGAAAGCCCAACTCGATAAAGTACTCAATAATGAGGAAATTCGAACCCTCATCACCGCGATCGGCACGGGGATCGGTACGGGCGAGGATGAACACGCCTTTAACGTCGATAAGGCGCGGTACCATAAGGTCATCATTATGACCGATGCCGATGTCGACGGCTCACATATCAGGACCTTGCTGCTCACCTTTCTTTACCGCCAGATGCGCGGACTGGTCGATCGCGGCTACGTCTACATCGCCCAACCGCCGCTCTACAAAATCAAGCGCAAGAAGCGCGAGCAATACGTCGACAACGACGAGCAGCTCAACCGCATCCTCCTCGAGCTTGGCTCCGAAGACATCATTCTCGCCCGCACCCGCGACGGTCATATTTTTGCCCCTGCTGCTATCGACCAATTTGTGGAGCTTCTCTCCACCCTCGATAAACTCGGCGCCGGCATCACCCGCTATGGCGCCACGCTGGCCGAGTATCTCGACCAACGCAGCCCAGGCTTCCATGAGTTGCCCCGTTACATCGCACGTATCCGCGAAGGCAACAAAGAGTCGCACCGGTTTCTTTCTGATGACAAAGCGCGCGCCGCCTTCAGCATCGAATTTGGCATGAATGCCGATCTGGCCGAGGCCAGCACCGCGCGCGAAGGGCAACCGCAGCGCCGCGTGACCATTCACGAGATTTTTGAATCCAATGAAATGACGAAGCTCCTGAAAGCGATCGAGCAAGCTGGTCTTGAGACCGCCTCTTTCGCGCCGGCCGCCGAACCGCGGTATACCATGACCGAAAATGCCGGTCAAAAAACTGAGAATAAAACCAATCTTTTCTCCTCACTCGATATCGTCGCCCAAATTCGCGCCAACGGCCGCAAAGGCCTCTCGATTCAACGCTACAAAGGCCTCGGCGAAATGAATCCGAAGCAACTCTACGAAACCACCATGGATCCCGAGAAGCGCCGCCTGCTCAAAGTGAGCATCAACGATGCCGCCAAGGCCGATGCACTCTTCACCTTATTAATGGGCGACGAAGTCCCCCCACGCCGCCAATTCATCGAGGACAATGCGCTCAACGTACAATTCCTGGACGTCTAAAATGGTCCCAGGAGAGAGGTCACAGGCTATCCATTTAGCCCAGCGACCGAAACCCATCCGCCCTTACCTATCACCCCTCACTTTTTCCTGTGTATACCGCTAACGAAAAACTCTCCTCCGCTAACATTACCGACATTATGCAGACGGCTTACATCGAGTACTCGATGTCGGTCATCGTCTCGCGCGCCCTGCCCGATGCTCGTGATGGCCTCAAACCGGTGCAGCGGCGTATTCTCTACGCGATGTTGCGCGAAGGCCTCGTGCACAATCGGCCATTTGATAAGTGCGCCGGCGTCGTGGGAGAAGTGCTCAAGAATTACCATCCCCACGGCGATTCCTCAGTTTACGACACGCTCGTGCGACTAGCCCAACCTTGGGTGATGCGTTATCCGCTGATCGACCCACAAGGCAACTTTGGCTCCGTCGATGGTGATCCGCCAGCAGCTTACCGCTACACCGAAGCTCGCCTCAACGCGATTGCCGAGGAACTCCTAAAAGATATCGAGGAGGACACCGTCGATTTCGCGCCTAATTATAAAGAATCCACCACGGAACCTACCGTGCTGCCAGCGGCTCTGCCTAATTTATTGATGAATGGCTCGACTGGCATTGCCGTCGGCATGACCACCAATATACCGCCGCATAATCTCGGCGAAATTATTGATGCGACCTGCGCCGTCATTGATCAGCCGAGCATTTCAGTGATCGACCTCATTCGCTATATTCCCGGCCCGGATTTCCCGACTGGGGGCTTCATCAACGGCCGCGAAGGGATCAAGTCCTACCTGACCACCGGTCGTGGCATTGTTCGCACCCGCGGCAAAGCCCACACCGAGGAGATGAAGGGCGGGATGGAGCAAATCGTTATCACGGAAATTCCTTATAATGTAAACCGCGCGACCCTCGTGCTGCGGATCGCCGATCTCGTGCGCGATAAGGAAATCGATGGCATTCGCGATCTTCGCGATGAATCGGATGAGAATACGCGCATCGTAATTGAACTCAAGCGGGGCGAGCAGGCCCAGATTGTGATCAATCAGCTTTACCAGAAGACCTCTCTCGAATCTTCCTTCGGCGTTATCTTGCTCGCCCTCGACAAGAAGCGGCCGAAGCAGATGAACATCAAGGAGCTCATCGAGTGCTACATCGACCATCGCCGGGATGTTATCACGCGCCGCACCCAGTTTCGCCTGCGCCAAGCCGAGGACCGCGCTCATATCCTCGAAGGCTACATCATCGCCCTCGATAACCTTGACGATTTTGTAAAAATCATCCGCGCCTCCACCAATCGCGATGATGCGAAAGTGCGCTTGATGGCGAAGTACCCCCTTTCTGAACGCCAGACCAACGCCATCCTTGAGTTGCGCCTCTACCAACTCACGGGGCTCGAGCGCGGCAAGATTGAAGCAGAATATCTCGAGTTGATGAAATTGATCGAGGAACTCCGCGGCATCCTCGGCTCCGAGGCCCGCTTGCTCGCTTTAATCAAAAAAGAATTGCTCGAGCTGCGCGATAAGTACGCCTCTCCGCGCCGCACTCAAATTATCGATGATGCCGGTGAACTGCGCATGGAAGACGTCATCCCCAACGAGGGCTGCGTCATCACCGTTTCGCACCTTGGCTTTATTAAACGCACCCCCGTCGCTGAATATCGCTCCCAGAAGCGCGGCGGCAAGGGCGTTATCGGCGCCGAAACCTACGAGGAAGATTTTGCCGAACATCTTTTTACCGCCAGCACCCACGATTATATTCTTTTCCTGACTAGTATCGGCCAATGCCATGCGAAAAAGGTTTATGATACCCCCGAGGGCACTCGCACGGCCAAAGGTAAATCAATCTCGAGCTTCCTGCGTCTAGCCGAGGGTGAAAAGATTGCCGCGATGATTTGCGTAAAAGATTTTGCGGAGGATCGCTACCTTGTGATGGCTACTAAGAGTGGAGTTATCAAAAAGAGCTCCCTCGCTGATTACGCTAACTGCACCCGCGAAGGCGGCCTGATCGGGATTAATTTAGCGGAAGGCGACACCGTTATCGGCACCGTACTCACCACCGGTGAAAACGAGCTGATCCTGGTCTCCCACGAAGGGCTCGCTGTTCGCTTCCGCGAACGGGATGCAGAAACCAATGAAGAACTCTTCCGCGCGACCGGCCGAGCCACGGGGGGCGTCACTGGCATGCGCTTCAAACTCGACAGTGACTACCTCGATGTAATCGAAGTGGTCGACCATTCTGCCAAATTCCTTGTCGCCAGCGAAGCCGGTCTCGGCGTGCGCACGCGCTTCGAAGATTATCGCCTCATTAATCGCGGCGGCACCGGGGTCTGGGCGATCGACCTACCTGAAGATGGCTCAATCAAACTCGCCGGAGCGCTCAGCATTAAAGATACGGACGAAATTATGCTCCTCACCGCCAAGGGGCAAAGCGTCCGGTGTCCCGTCAACACGATCCGCGAAGTGAATCGTGGCGGCAAGGGCGTCCGCCTCGTCACCCTCGCCGATGGCGATAAACTTCTGAGCATTGCCCGCATCGTCGAGACCGACGAGGAGCAAGCGGCCAATGCCGTCGCGGCCAGCGAGCCACCCAGCGAACTGCCGCCCGCGGCGCCGTAACATCCGCTACTCCGCCCAAAAAGCGCGCCCTCCAGCGCGCTTTTTTGTGGCCAAAATTTTACACTCCGGCCTTGCCAAGCAATAGCCCGCGGAAATCCTTAACGCTAATCTGATGTCTGTTCGCCTCTCCAGTTTACTCGATCCCACCCGCATCTTGCTCGATGTTCAGAGCACCAAACGAACGGCCGCGCTCCATGAAATCGCCGCCCTCTTAGAACCGCACCCCGACGTGGCAAATTTTCCCGGCTTCTACCAGGAGCTGCTGGCGCGCGAGCGACTCGATACCACCTGCCTCGGTAATGAGATCGCCATACCCCACGCCCGCACCGAACACGTTAAGCAGATCGTTATCGCCGTCGGCCGCAGTACCGCCGGCGTGCACTTTGAAAACAGTAACCAGAATGTGCGGCTACTGTTTATCCTCGGCACCCCTAAATCAAATCCGGGCGACTATCTCATGCTCGTGGGCTCACTCTGCCGCCTCGTCAAAGATGCGCCCCATCGCAAAGCCCTCTTTGCCGCCACCACGCCCGCCGCCTTTATCGCCACCGTGCAGGAGCTAGAAAATAAAATTTTGGGGCCGCTTAACGAGTCGGCCTAAGCCAGCGAAATCGCCCGACGGTTACATTACCCTGGGCTTGCCTCAGCCTCGGCCCGAGCCAATCTGAGTCTGTAGCTATGATTTATTCCTTCGTATTTAGTGACGGCAAATTGATTGGCCGCGACCTCGAGCTCGAGGCCTTGCGCTTGGTGCGCGGCGACAAAGGACTCATTTTATGGGTCGATCTTGATAATCCCACCGATGAAGAAATCAAAACGATCCTCGAAGGTGTGTTTCAATTTCACCCCCTCGCCATCGAAGACTGCGTGACCCCGAGCAGTTTACCTAAAATTGAGGATTACGAAGATTATCTTTTCCTCGTCACGCATGCCGTAGATTTCTCCCGGCAAGACAAATTCGCTTCCACCGAGCTCGATCTTTTTCTCGGCAAAGAATTTCTCGTCACCTTTCACCGCACCCCGCTGCGCTCGGTCACCACGCTGATTGAGCGTTTGGCCAAGAATACCGCCCCCGGCCCACGGGGACCCGATCGCCTGGCCCATACCGTGCTCGATTTACTCGTAGATAACTACACGCCGATGCTCACCGAATTGCACGGTGAACTGGAGGAGATCGAGGAAATTGTCCTCAGCCAAGCATCCGATAAGAAACTCGTGAGCGAACTGCTTCAAGTCCGCGGCGACTTCACTAAGTTGCGGCAAATCATCCGGCCGCAGCGGGAAGTGATCGAGCGACTGGCCCGCGGTGATAGCAAAATGATCCGCGCGATTCTTTTGCCTTACTACCGAGATCTACGCGACAACCTCGCGCGCTTAGAGGAGACCGTGACCGGCTACCATGATCGGCTCATGCTGGCTTTCGATATTTACCTTAATAAGGCCGCTTTTGAGGCGAACGAAGGTATTAAATTTCTTACGGCACTCACCGCGGTGACTTTACCTGCGGTGCTCGTCGGTGGTTGGTATGGCATGAATTTTGACCAGATCCCCGAGCTGAGCTCCCCACACGGCTATTACTATGCCTGCACATTCACTTTATTAAGTACCTTGGTGATGGCGATTTATCTGAAGAAGAAAAAGTGGTTCTAAGGTTCTCCCCGGTCGCTGGCATGCTGTCCGCCTAAGTCGCCCCCCAGACTCCCCGCTCGCTACCAGATATGATTTGGCCAAGCAATGGTTCTACAGGCGCGACTGCTTACGCTACGGCAGTAGGTCAGAAAAAACCCGATTTACTTGCCTTGGAAACAGACAACGGCGGCTTTCAACCGCACGGCTTCAATCTCGGAAACCCGGCGGGCAATGCCCATCTGCGCGCCGCTCGCTGGCAGGCACTGTTTGCACCTTAC
>NEUY01000052.1 GCA_002304425.1 Opitutia bacterium Tous-C10FEB | reverse complement strand
GCGCAAGGCCACCCCGAAGCCTTCCTTCGCCCCTTCCACAAATTCTTCATAGACTTTCACGCCCCGCAGCGCCGCGTAGAGCGGGAAAAATCCCAGCAGGAAAGGTACGGCTAATAAGGAGAGCATCCCGATGGCCCGCAAGGGAAGGGGGGCGGCCGCTTCGGCGGCGGGGGCGACAACCGTGCTGGGGAAAATGGCGCGGTGCAGGTGAGCGGTTGATGCTTGGTAGGCGGCGGGCGCGATGACCTGCCAAAAGAAAAGCCCGGCAAAAAGTGCGATAAATAAAATTAACGCCGCGCGGCCCCACGCCGGCAAAGGCGCGGGCGCCGGGGGCAGACGCAGTGGGATTGGGTCGAGCGTGACGCTGGGGCTGACGGCAGCCGCGGCGCCTGGTTGCACACGAAACATCGGCCAATTTTGCATCGCCTTCACCGCGACCACGCCCGCGACCGTCGAGCAAATGGTCGCGAGGAAAGCGGTCCCAACGATGGCCGTTGGATCTTGCGCGTGCTGTGAGGCGAGAATGGCGATGGCGGTCGTCGGCAGGAGTTGAATGCTACTCGTGTTGATCGCCAGAAAAGTGCACATCGCATTGGTAGCCGTGCCCGGTGTGCGATTGAGCGTTTCCAAATCACGCATCGCGCGCAGACCCAAGGGCGTCGCCGCATTGGCCAGGCCCAGCATATTGGCGGCCATATTCATCACCATTGAGCCCATCGCGGGATGATCAGCGGGCACGTCAGGGAAGAGGCGGCTCATCAGCGGCCGCAAGGCGGCGGCGAGTTTTTGCACGAGCCCGCTCTGTTCCGCGAGTCGCATGACGCCTAACCACAAGGCCATGATGCCCGCGAGCGGTAGGGCAATTTTCATGACCGCCATATCCGCCATCTGGAAGGCGCCCTCGGTGACTTCCCGTAAACGACCGGTCGCGCCGCCGATCAAAACCGCCAAGGTCACCAACGCGAGCCAGAGGTAATTGAGCATCGAGGAGCATTAAAAGCTCCCCGGGTAACGCCGCGAGCGAAAACCAAACATCAAAATACGGGCAGACTGGAATTGCCGCGCGCCGCTGACGCAGGATTGCCATTCGGAGCGACGGGCGTAGTTATAGGCCTGTGTTCTTCGCTCAATTATTGGCCTCGCAGATCCGCCGCGCCGGTCGCCGGCGGCTCCCATGAGTGCCTCGACTGATCGTTCCCCTCAGCGCGAAGTGCATTGTGCTGATGCGATCCCGTGGATGCAGGCGCGCGGTCGGATAGCGGGGGCTTGCGCGGTGACCTCTTTGCCCGATGTTTCCGAAGTCGGTCTGGCGCTGCCCGCGTGGCGTGAATGGTTTCTCGCCGCGGTCCAACTGATCGTTGCGGCGGTGCCCGATGACAGCGCCGCCATTTTCTTCCAATCCGATATCAAGCGGGATGGGGGCTGGATCGATAAAGGGGCGCTGGTCATGAGTGCGGCGGAGGCGGCGGGGGCGCGGGTGCTTTTTCATAAGTTAATCTGCCGCCGGCCGCCCGGCACGCTGACGCTCGGTCGGCCGGGCTACACGCATTTGATCGCGGTTTCGCGGACGCTGCGGTGTCCGGACGTTTTGCCTATTCCCGACATTATTACGAATGCCGGCCGGCAACCTTGGGTCCGCGCGATGGGGGTGCGAGCGGCTGCGCATGCGGTCCGTTTTGCTCGCGATCAGGCGGGGGCCAAAATAATTTTTGATCCATTTTGCGGGGTGGGGACGGTCCTCGCCGTGGCCAACCGCCTTGGTTTGGACGCGCTCGGGGTCGAAAAAGCTAAAAAACGCTGCGAGCAATCGCGCCAGTTAGTCGTGACCGCGGGTGAAGTGTGAGCCTGTCACCCAAGGGGGCGAGCAAGGTTATCCGCCTACGTAGTTTGCTGGATTGCGCTTTGTAATTTGCTCGGTAGCCCTCGCGCATGACGCCAACGCGCAGTGGATCTATCCATTTTTTTAAATTCCGGGGTATCGCGGTTTACGTGCACTGGTCTTGGTTCTTTGTCGCCTTTTATTCCATCTTGACGCGGGTCAATCATTACACGTCACCGCTGTGGAGCGCGCTGGAATACCTTGCGCTGTTTTTCATCGTGCTCTTGCACGAATTTGGGCACGCGCTGGCCTGTCGCCAAGTCGGCGGACAAGCCGATCAAATCATCTTGTGGCCCTTAGGCGGGGTGGCGTACGTTGATCCACCCGAGCGGCCGGGGGCCGTCCTGTGGAGTATTGCCGCCGGGCCGCTGGTGAATGTGGTGCTACTGCCCGTCACGTGGTTCCTGTATGCTTGGCTGCTCGCGATCGGGGGGGCTCAGCTCCACCCCAATTTAACCAGCTTCACGTACGCGCTCTTCATGATTAATCTGGGCTTATTGCTATTCAATTTGCTGCCCATTTATCCGTTGGACGGGGGGCAAATTTTGCGATCATTGCTTTGGTATTTTTTGGGGCCCTCGCGAAGTTTACTCGCGGTGGCCGCCATCGGGTTTATCGGCGGTCTTGGGCTCCTCGGATTCGCCGGGTGGATCCGCTCACCTTGGATTGGGATCATGGCGCTCTTCCTGCTGGTGACTTGTTGGCGCAGTTTTCGTGACGCCCGGCTATTCCGTCAGATGGAGCTGCTGCCGCGGCGACCTGAGTGGCAATGCTCGGCCTGCCAGAAGGCGCCGCTTGAGGGTCAGTATTGGCTCTGTCACACCTGTCTCCATGTTTTTGATGTTTTTGCCGGTCAAGGGGTCTGTCCCCGTTGTAACAGCTTTCTTTCCCTGGTGACTTGCCCCGAATGTAGGGAGGCGCGGAGTTTGCTGTTGTGGCGCGCGCACCGCCCCAAAGTTAAGACGGTTTCGCCGGTGATCGATGAGTAATCTAATCGGTTACCCATCGAGCGAGTGCCGGTTTTTTTGATTCGTGTTTCTAGCATTAATGGCCGGAATTCGTTGCATGGGTGGGCCTTTTTCTAACCGCAGCGAGATGCAGAACCGTTTATTTGCGGAGCTCTCGCAAATGTTTGGGGTGGAGGTGCCGCTTTATGCGAAGTCCCTCGAGGTGAATCGGTGCTGCAATGAAACCATCTGCGCTGTGCTGGCCGCGCGTTTTCCTGATTTTACGCTGACGACTGCGCAGCAAGCGCAAATGAGCGGCGAGCGGCATGGGGCGATTCGAATCGGGCGGCCGGACGAATATCGGTGGGTGGGGCGCTTCTTCGCGGCGTTCGGCATGGAGCCGCATAATTATTACGACCTCACCAAGCTCGGCGCGAAGAGTCAGCCGATCATCGCGACGGCTTTTCGGGCCCGCCGTAATCCCGAGCACCGCATTTTTTGTTCGTTGCTGATGACGGACTATTTTGCGCCCGCCACGCGGGGGCGGCTCGAGGCACAATTAGCCACGCGCGAGATTTTTTCGGCGCAGGCTAAAGCCCTGATTGAGCAGCATGAGCAAGCGGGCGGCTTAACCGCGGCCGAGGCGACGCAACTCATCCAAGAGGGCGTCCAACGCATCTTTAAATGGACGGGGCGGGCTCGTAATTATGGACTGTATCAAGACCTGTGCGCGGCGGGTTTTAAAATCGCGGCGGACGTTGTTTGTTTTGAGTCGCATCATCTCAATCACCTGACACCGAACACGCTCTGGCTGGATCTTTACACGGCGGCGATGCGGCATTGCCTCGGTGAATTAAGTGCCGCCGATTTTCGCGCTCGAGCCGCCGTGGTGCTCGCGCGGGTGGCCGCCCGGGCCGATCACGATTATCTCCGGCTGCATTTCCGGCACCTCGCGGACGAAGAAATTGCCGAGTGGCAGTCCCGCGTGGTGCCGGCGGCCACGCTCGCGGCGCTGGGGGATAAATTAACGGAACGTCTCCAAGCGGCCGACCTCAAGCTCGCGGATTGGCCGCATGCTGGGTTTAAGGAAAATACGGAAGGGCCCGCGGAAGATACGCCGATCTTATTGCGGCAAGATGCTTATCGGGCCCTGACTGAGCCGGTGGTGTTCACGGAGCCGGCTGGTGCGGAAGTCGCCGCGGTGCACACGGCGCGGTTTGGGGAGATCGAGCAGCGTTTTTATGCCACGACCCCCGCGGGCCGCAGTCGGTATGATGCCTGTTTGACGGCGGCCGAAGCGGCGCGGTCAGCGCTACCGCCGGGGGCCCGAGCCGATTGGACGGCGGCGGATAAAATTTATGCCGCGCCCTTTGCGGTTTTCCCCAAAACGCTCAGCGCGCTGCTCGCGGAGAAATTAGTTTACGGTTATTACCGGGTGACCGCCGCAGGGCGGCGCGCGGCGCAGGCGGGAACGATTAAGTTGCTACCATGGCCGGAGTTGATCCGCCTCGGCTACGTCGTCGTGGATGGAGTACGCTATGAAGATTTCCTGCCGGTGAGTGCCGCCGGAATTTTTGCGTCCAATCTCAAGGCCGGCGGCATCTCGGCGACCGCGGCTGAGCCCGTGACTTATCCGCCGAGTCGTTTGGAAGCTATCTTAGGCCGTAAAATAATTGATCCCACGCTGACTTATGCGGGCTTGGCCGCGGAGTCGCAGCAGCAGGTTTTAACTGCACTGGGTTTATGGGATCAACTGGCCCCCGCCGCGCAGGCGGCCTTGCTCGCGACGCAGGCCGCCGCTCAAGCTGCTCCGGCGACTGTCGTTTAACCGCGGTCGATTCCCTTATTCACGCACTGGTAGCGTGGTCCGCCAAGCATCGCGTTGGAGCCCCATTTTATGAATGGGCAGGGGCGTAAAGCCAAATTTGGCCCAGGCCGCCGGGTCGCGGGCGGTGATAGCCAAGGAGCGCGGATCAAATTGCGCGGGCGCGGCGCTCTCCAGTTGGTTGTGGGGAAATTCTTGGCGGGTCGCCGCATCGGCGGTCAGCAAGAGAGCGTACCCTTCCGTCCCGTCAATATTCAGGTAATAGGGGTCGAGGGTTTTCTCCGGCTGGGCGCGGCGGCGCAAGAAACCGCGATCCGCCACCCAGTTTTTTTCTAGGGTGATCGTTTGCTGGAAATCAAAGGCGTAGAAATCATAGACGTCGCACCAGCGGCCGTTGCCCCAAGAAATATTGCCCGTGATCACATTGCCCTTGGGGACGGCGGGGGCATCTTGCAGGAGATTTTTTAATTTAGGGTAACGGGTCGCGTACGGCGGTTGGTCGGCGTGCAAGGCTTGGTAGGTTTCAAAAAGCGTCGGGTACTCGCCGTTAAAATAATTTGCCGCCCAGCTGAGTCCGCGGGCATCGAGATGAATCGAGGGCTGGCACTCCACGAAGAGATTGTTTGTGACCAGATTATCGCGGCCCCCGCCGAGTTGCACGGCGCGGCCGGCGCGGTAAAAAATATTGCCGTAGATTTCATAGCCACTGGAGAAATCATCGAGGTAAACGGCCGTGACGCCGTGCAAGCCCGGGCCTTTGAGATCGTGCCAGTAATTATAGCGAATCACATTGCCCTGCCAGGTGAAATCGCGGCCCGTGTGAATCGCCCCCGCATCACCGGTCTCGGTGCAGACGCGATAGACTTCATTATATTCCAACAAGTGATCGTTACCGCGCTGATAGATGGCTTCGAAGGGGGCATCATGAATTAAATTATGCGCGACGCGTTGGCCGACGCCCTCGATATAAATCCCGTACTGACCGGTGCGGAGCCATTGGCTGAAATCGTGAATATGGTTATTAATAATTTCATGCTGCGCGGGCTGCAGGACTTTCCGGTCGCCGCCGCTGACGTGCAGCGCGCCTAACGCTAAGTCGTGAAAATTACAGCTAACGATCCGGTGGTGGTGGCCACCGGTTACGACAAGAGCTTCACCGCCGAGTTCGCGCAAAGTGGAGCCCGCGATCTGACAATGTTCGCCTCCCGTGATAACGAGGCCGCTGCCCCGACTGTGTTCCAAGGTGAAACCCTCGAAGGTCACGTAGGCGACATCCTGCAAAGTAATTAATGGGGTCGAGAGGACCGATACGACCACCGCGTCTGGGGTGAGCACCGTCGGGGGGTAAAAATAAACCCGGCCGGCCCGGCGATCGAGGTACCATTCACCCGGTTGATCGAGTTCTTCGAGAATGTTGAGAAAGCGGAAGCGCTGTTGGGGCGCGTAACCATAATGGTGATGGGGCGCGGCGAAGGTAATTTCGCGGTGAGCGGAATCGATGGACTGGATGCGTTGAAATGAATCGCTCCAATCCCAAACCCAGTAGCCTTGGGCATAACTATCATCTGTCGCTGCCCACGTCGCGGGTCGATTACCGTCGTAAGTGATGCGGCCATAGTGTCGGCCCACCGGCACACCCGCGAAACGTTTTTCCCGCTCGAGTCCTTCCAGAAATCTTTGCTCCCCGGTTTGGGGCACGTCGGCCGTGAGGATCCAGCCTTCATTGGGATAACGGGCGAGCTTCATGCGGTGGCCGTTAAAAAATAATTCCAGACCGGGACTGCCCCGCTGTTCGATCTGACCAAAATCAGTGATACCCGCAGCCCGAAGATCGGCCCAGCGCACCTGGGTGCGGCTGGCGAGGGGCAAGCGCGCCGCGATGGCGGCATCAGTGACGGGATGCCACGGAGCAAGCGCGCGGCCGCCGGAAAGAATCACCGTGGCCCCGGGAGCGGGCCGCCAAATGATTGGCGCAGTCGCGGTGCCGCTGTCGGCGGCAGTCAAGGCCAGCGAACTCGTTAATGCATAAACCCCGCCCGTGATTTCTAAAATCACGCCACCGGTCGGTAGCGGACCGCGGGCTTTGAGGGCGGCGAGGGCTGAGCGTGCTTCCAGGAGCGACGTGGTTATAGTTAGCGGCGCGGCGCCAGCCGTTGGGAAAAAATTGAGAGCCAGAACAGATAACCATAAGGCCAGCCGAGGTGATGACATGCGCCTAACCTTGCCCTCTTTCTAGCGATGGCAAGAGCGCGGCGCAATTCGGCGCGGGGCTCACTGAATTTCTATCAGGGTGAACTTAATCCGGTGGCCGCAGCGGCCGAGCGATCAGAGCTGCGAGTAAGGCTTCGGAGTGAGGAAGCACGCCGTATTTTTTGAAACCGTATTCGCAAAGCGGGGTAGATCTTTCATCGCGAGCCAGCGAGGATCAGGCCCAAATTTGCTCCAATTATGCAGGTGCGTGGTCAGATCGGGCCCGCTCGTGATGTAGCGCAGATGCGGCAGATCGGGTCCGGCGAGGGCTTGGCCAAAGCAGACCGGGTTCAGCCCGAGATCCTGCATTAGATTAATTTCGCCCTCATCAAACATCGCCATTTTGCGGAGAGCGGGTAGCTCGCCATGGCTTTCGTAGTCGCGCATTTCAAATACCCGCGCGGGGCTGCGTTGCGGAGAGAAAGGTGGCACGCTCATCTGCGGCAGCCCCTGAAACGAACGCAGCAGCCAAGTATCGATCCGTTCGAAGGCGGGTTGGTTTTTTTTGGTCGATAGATAATCGCCGCCCGCTGACTGCACCGCGGGATCAGCGTTGAGGCTCGCACTGACTTGCACGAAAGATTCCAGCGTCGGATGCGTCAGGAGCAGCCACACGGGGGAAGATAATTTTGGCGTGCTCGTGCCGGCCGCTTTGTTCACGTCGAGTTCAGTGAAGACGCCCGTATTTTTGAGCCCAAGTTGGCTCACGGCGGGCAGCAAGGCTTGTTCCAAATAGCGATCGAGCAGGGCGGGGTTCGCGTCCGTTTTAAGGCGGGAGCCGGCGCGTAAATGATAACAGCGCAGTTCGTAATAATCGCGGGCGGCGGCCGGTGCGTTGGGCGCCGCGGCGAGGCGACTGGTCAGGGCCGCGGCGGCAGTGGCGGCGAGGGAGGTCTGGATGAAAGAGCGACGGGAGGTATTCATGGGGCGGAGGAAAAAATTAGATCGTCGAGGTGAGGGGCAAGACACTTTGAATTTTCTCGAGCAAGGCGGGGGCGGTAAAAGGCTTCATCAATAAACCACTGGCGCCAAGGGGAGCGAGTTGAGGAATGACGGCGTGATCGGCGGGTGAAGCGAGCACGATCACGGGAATCGCCGCGAGTTCGGGGGCGGCTTTGAGGCGCGTGAGCATCTCCAGGCCATCCATCACGGGCATGCTGAGATCCAGCAAAATTAAATCAGGCCGCGTTCGCTCAATCGCGAAAAAAGCATTATAGCCATTGGCGGCTTCCCCGTGATCGCAGGCTAAGCCGGCGAGGGCTTGCTGGACAAAGAGGCGCAGCCCTTTGGAATCATCGACGGTTAGAATGTGCGGCAGCGGGGACAAGCCGCCACGGTGGGTGTCTGGCTAGGGCGTCTCAACCTTAATTCACCTCCACCGCTGATTCAGGCCGAGCGGAGATGGGCGCACAAGCGAGCGAGGCCGAGGTCGAGGGAGCCGGTGGGTTTCCAGCCGGTCGCGCGCAAGCGATCGACGTTGGCGCGGGAGTGGCGCACATCGCCGACACGTTCGGGCGCGAAGACAATGGTCGAGGATGAATGGGTCAGCGCGATGATGCGTTGGGCTAAAGCGAGCACGGAACTTTGCTCCCCATAGCCGGCATTAAATACGCCAGTGAGGCCTGGGGTTTGCGCCACGAAGTCGAGGGCGCCGACGATGTCGCTAACGTCAATGAAGTCGCGGGTCTGGCTCCCGTCCCCATGAATCGTGATGGGCCGGCCGGCGAGGGCCTCGCGAAAAAAAATGGGCACCGCCGCGCCGTAAGGACCGGCGGGATCTTGCCGAGGGCCAAAGACGTTGAAGAAGCGCAGCGCGACGGTGGCGAGAGTCCCACGGGCGGTGGCTTCGGCGCAGAGCACTTCACCGGCGAGTTTAGTTTCCGCGTAAGGACTGCGCGGTTCGGGCGTCATCGTTTCAAATTTTGGCACGCTCGGATTATCGCCGTAAACCGCGGCCGAAGAAGCGAAGCAGAGTTTTTTAACGCGGGCTTGGGCGGCCGCGGCGAGAACATTTTGGAGGCCCGTGATATTGATGGCGGTGCAGGTGGCGGGATCGCGCACGGAATCAGGCACACTGACGAAGGCGGCCAGATGAAAGACGTAATCAACGCCGAGCATGGCCCGTTGCACCGTGGCTGGATCGAGAATAGATCCCTCGATAAATTCTACCGCTAAGCCGGCGAGATTATGGCGGTGCCCCGTGCGCAGATTGTCGAGCACGCGAATCGTCGCGCGACCTTGATAAAGCGTGGCGAGATGACTCCCGATAAAACCCGCGCCACCGGTGATGAGGATTTTCATGGGGAGCAGCGCGCGATGATGGCTTCCATGGCGTCGGCGTGGTGTTCGAGGCGGCGCAGGAGGGCTAATTGATTACGCGTGCGGTCGAGATTATGTAAGGGGCGGCGAGTTTTAAAATAGGTGTCACCGGCGAGATAGTCGCTCAGGAAGCGGATGCCTTGCTCGTAGGTGCTGAGGCGGCCAGCAAAGACCAGCAGGCTGCGTTCCACGGGATTAAGGAATTCGTGCGCAGACGAAAGATAACCCTCCGCGAGGGCCGAGAAAATGGGCAAGCGAGCTTCGACCAGGCTGAGATCAGCTTCATCTTCCGCGGCGGCATTCGTGGCGGTGCGCACCATGTCACCAAAGTCAGACAAAGTTAACCCCGGCATCACGGTGTCGAGATCGATGACGCAAATGCCCTCGCCGGTCACGTCATCGAGCATGACGTTATTTAATTTGGTATCGTTGTGCGTGATGCGTTCCGGGAGATCCCCTTGAGCTTGGCGGGCGAGTAGACGATCGACGAGCGGTTCGCGTTCGCGGCAAAAAGCGATTTCGGCGGCGGCGGTGCGCACGCGGTCGACGGGATCCGCCGCGATCACCGCTTGGAGGTGATCAAAGCGGTGGCGGGTATGGTGAAAAAACGGGATCGTCTCGTGCAGGCGAGCCCCCGGCAAATCAGTAAGATTTTTTTGAAATTCCCCGATGGCCCGCGCGGCCGCCCGCGCTTGTTGCGGCTGTTCGATGAGATCGTGAGTTTTGGCGCCCTCGATAAACGTGTAGCAGCGCCACCAGTGACCATGCGCATCTTGGCCGCAGGGCTGACCCTGCGCGGTGAAGAAGAGATTTAAACTCCGGCGGGCCGCGTCGGGGTGAGCGGTCGCCGCAAGGCGGGCTTGGCTGTGGGCCGTGACGCGTTGAATATTTTCCATCAGCGCCGGCACATTTTTAAAAATGCGATCGTTGATCCGCTGCAAGAGGTAGCGAACGGGCGCACCGGCTGGTTGGACGGTGAGGGCAAAGGTATCGTTGATGTGCCCGCTCCCGTAAGGCTCCCCGGAGATAAATTTTCCGGGCAAACGGAATAGATCTAATAAAAAAGCCCAATCGGCGGCTGTTAGTGGGGTCGAGGTACTCATAACGAAAATGCGGGGCGTTTAACCCACCCAGGTGCGGGCGTTTTGGAATAAGCGCATCCAAGGGGAATCCTCGGGCCACTCATCCGGCGCCCAGCTCATGCAAGCGCTGCGGTGGACGCGTTCGGGGTGCGGCATCATGATCGTGACGCGCCCGCTCGTGGTGGTGAGGGCGGTCATACCAAGCGGCGAGCCGTTCGGATTAAGCGGATATTGTTCGGTGACCGCGTGGTGATTGTTCACGAAGCGCGCCGCGACGAGGCCGGAATTGCTGCAAGCGCGCATGGCGGCGACATCTTTGAATTCCGTGTAACCTTCGCCGTGGGCGACGGCGATCGGCAGCACCGAGCCCGCCATGCCTTGAAAAAGAATGCTCGGGCTGGGCTCGATCTTGAGCGAGACGAAGCGGCTCTCGTAGCGCTCGCTCTGGTTTTGCACAAAACGCGGCCAATGGTCAGCGCCCGGAATGATGGAGTGAAGGTTGCTCATCATTTGGCAGCCGTTGCAGACGCCGAGCGCAAAGGCATCTTCGCGTTGGAAGAAGGCGGTAAATTCGGCGCGGGCGCGGTCATTGAACAAAATACTCTTCGCCCAACCCTCGCCGGCGCCGAGAACGTCCCCGTAGCTAAACCCACCGCAGGCGGCGAGTCCGCGGAAATCGCGGAGGGACACGCGGCCGCTCAGCAAATCCGTCATGTGGACATCGATGGTGCGGAAACCGGCGCGGGTAAATGCGGCGGCCATTTCGGTCTGACCATTCACGCCCTGTTCGCGGAGGATGGCGATAGCGGGGCGCGGGACTTTTTTCCCGCTCGGGGCGGGGCGGGCGGCCGCCAGTGAATCAGTGAGGGTAAACGTTAATTTGGGCGTGAGGCCGGGATCGGTGGGATCGAGGCGCAGTTGTTGTTCGGAGTCTGCGGCGGCGGGATTATCGCGCCGCCGGGCGAGAAGATGGGTGACCTCAGACCAATATCCACGGAGGGTGGTGAGGCTTTCGTTATAAATTTCCTGACCCGATTGCCGAATGCGCAGAGCGGAGTGTTGATTGAGCATACCGATCCGCGAGACGCAGGCCTTGAGTCCGTGTTGGCGGAGGGTGAGGTAAACCTCGTCGCAATCTTCCGCCCGCACTTGGATCACAGCCCCGAGCTCTTCGTTAAAGAGCGCGGCGAACGGTTCGTGAAGGTGGGGCAGGTCGAGATCGATGCCCGCGTGGCCGGCGAAGGCCATTTCGACCAAGGTGGCTAACAGGCCGCCATCCGAACGATCGTGGTAGGCGAGAATTTTTTTCTCTCGGCCCAGTTGCTGGATCGCGTTCCAGAAATTCTTGAGATCGGCCGGGCGATCAACATCGGGCGGGGCTTCACCCGTTTGGGCGACGACTTGCGCGAGGATGGAACCGCCGAGGCGATTTTGTGAACGGCCGAGATCGATCAGGAGCAGCACCGTATCGTTGCTCGCGCCCGCATCGTCACTGGTCCCCGCGGTGCGTAGCTGAGGAGTGAGGGAAAGGCGGATATCGGTGACGGGGGCGAAGGCAGAAATGATGAGCGAGATCGGTGCGGTGACGCGCTGGTCTTGGCCATTTTGCTGCCAAGCGGTGCTCATGCTCATGGAGTCCTTGCCGACCGGAATCGTGATGCCAAGGGCGGGGCACAGTTCGAGCCCGACCGCTTTAACGGCGGCGTAGAGATCAGCGCCATCGCCCGGGATGGCGGGAGCCGCCATCCAGTTCGCGCTCAGATTAACGCGGCCCAAATCACCAATCTGCGCCGCGGCTAAATTAGTGAGGGCTTCGCCAACGGCGAGGCGGGCGGAGGCCGCGGCGCTATTGATGGCAACGGGGGTGCGTTCGCCCATGGCGAGGGCTTCGCCGGTGTAGACATCGAAGCTGGCGGCGGTGACGCCGCAATCGGCGACGGGGACTTGCCACGGGCCAACCATTTGATCGCGACAGATGAGTCCGCCCACGCTCCGATCACCGATGGCGATGAGAAAAGTTTTATCCGCAACGGTGGGATGCGAGAGCACGCGGCGAATGGCCACGTGCAGGGGAGGCGGGCCGTCGCGCGCGGAGAGTTCTTTTAAGTTAAGCGGGGCCAAGGCCCGCGTGCGGACGTGGTCCGTGCGTGCCATCCGCGGCGGTTTGCCGAGGAGCACCTCAAGCGGGAGGTCGATGGGTTTATTAGAAAAATGCGCATCCTCGAGGACGAGTTGCGGCGCGGCCGTCGCTTCGCCCACCACGGCGAAGGGGCAACGCTCGCGTTCGCAGATATTCTTAAAAAGTGCGAGTTGGGCGGCGGGAACCGCGAGGACGTAGCGTTCCTGCGACTCATTGCACCAGATCTCGAGAGGCGACATGCTCGGCTCGTCGTTCGGGACGGCCCGCAGTTGGAAGCGACCGCCGCAGCCGGCATCATTCACTAATTCAGGCAAGGCGTTGGAGATGCCGCCGGCGCCTACATCATGGATAAAGGAAATGGGATTCGCGTCGTCCATGGCCCAGCAGCGATCGATGACTTCTTGGCAGCGGCGCTCCATTTCTGGGTTATCCCGTTGCACGCTGGCAAAATCGAGCTGCTCGTTACCCGTACCGCTGGCCATCGAGCTGGCCGCGCCGCCCCCGAGGCCGATGAGCATGGCTGGTCCG
>NEUY01000051.1 GCA_002304425.1 Opitutia bacterium Tous-C10FEB | reverse complement strand
GGCCCAGCGCATTCAAAAAACGCGCGCGGCAGGCCATCAGCTGGTGATTGTCGTCTCCGCCCGTTCGGGCGTAACGAACGAGCTAATCGCGCGCGCCAAGGCGATCAACGATCAGCCCAATACTCGAGAAATGGACATGCTGCTGGCGATTGGGGAGCAGGAGACCATCGCGCTTACGGCCATGGCGCTGCATGCGCTCAACATCCCTGCGGTTTCCTACACCGGAGCCCAAGCCGGTATTTTTACGGATCAGGTTTTCACCAAAGCTAAGATTAAGAAAATCAATCCCCAACCGATCCTTAAAGATCTGCAAGAGGGCAAGGTCGTCATCGTGGCTGGTTTTCAGGGTATCAATGACGAGGGACAAATTACCACGCTCGGTCGGGGCGGTTCGGATCTTACGGCGATTGCGTTGGCCGCGGCTTGTCGGGCGGACAAATGCGAAATCTACACCGATGTAGACGGCGTCTATACGGCTGATCCGCGGATCGTGAAAAACGCCAAAAAAATTGATGAGATCAGTTACGACGAAATGCTTGAACTCGCGAGTCTCGGCTCGAAAGTTATGCAATCGCGCTCCGTGGAATTTGCTAAACAATACGGGGTCGTTTTCGAAGTCCGCAGTAGCTTTAACCACAACCCAGGAACTATCGTGAAAGAAGAAGTCGCCTATATGGAAAAAGTCGTCGTGCGCGGAGTCGCGCTCGATAAAGATCAGGCCAAAGTTGTCATCAGCAGCTTGCCGGACAAACCGGCCACTGCCGCCACTATTTTTAACGCGTTGGCCAATGCCAGCATTAACGTGGATATGATTGTGCAGACCGTCGGCCACACGGGGAGCGTTGATTTAACCTTCACCGTGCAACGGGATGATGCGGCCAATGCGGTCAAGGTTTTGCCGGCAATCCTCGCCCAGATTGGCGGCGGCGAGTTAAAGGCTTTTGACAATATCGCGAAGCTCTCCGTCGTCGGCGTGGGTATGCGCACGCACGCGGGCGTCGCCGCCACTCTTTTTACCGCGCTGGGCAACGCGGGGATAAATATTCAGTTAATCGCGACCTCCGAAATTAAGATTACCGTGGCGGTCGATCGCGCCCGGGCGGAGGAGGCGCAGCGGGTGGCCCACGACGCGTTTGCTTTAGGGCAATAAGGCCGAGGCGACGGACATAATCTCGTGCAACGGTTAACCAGAAATTTGGCCACCGGGGGCAAATTCGCCGACGCATGAAATTTATCAGCACCCGCGGGCAGACGGCGCCGCATAGTTTTACCCAAGCGCTCGCGGTTGGGCTGGCGCCAGATGGCGGGTTATTTTTGCCCGAACACTTACCCGATATTGCTCCGCGCTTAGGGAGCTGGGGGAATTTGAGTTACGCGGATCTTTGCACGGAGTTCCTGGCGATTTTCGCGACCGATATTCCCGATGAGGTACTCAGTCGAATCGTGCATCGGTCGTATGCGCATTTTACCCATCCGCAGATTGCCCCGTTGCAGGCGCTCGACGCGCGTACTTTCGTGTTGGAGCTTTTCCATGGCCCCACGCTCGCCTTCAAAGATTTTGCCCTGCAATTGCTCGGTAACCTTTATGAATATCAGGGCGGCTTAAGCGGGCAGAGTATTAATGTTTTGGGCGCCACTTCGGGTGACACGGGGGCGGCGGCAATTCATGGACTTTTGGGCAAGCCACGTTCCGCGGTGTTCATGCTTTATCCCGAGGGCCGGATCTCGCCGTTGCAGGAACGACAGATGACCTGCACCGGCGCTAATAATATTTATGCGCTAGCGATCGACGGCAGTTTTGATGATGCCCAGCGCATCATTAAAGCGATTTTTAATGACCATACTTTTAGTCAGCAACATCGGCTATCCGTGGTTAATTCGATCAATCTCGTCCGTGTTTTGACGCAATGTGTCTATTACCTCTACGCGTGGCTGCAATTGCCCGCCGCGGACCGCCAGCGGGTAGAGTTTGTGGTGCCGACTGGTAATTTTGGTAATATTTTTGCGGGTTGGCTGTTGGCTGAGATGGGCGTCCCGATCTTGGGCTTCAAACTTGCGACTAATCAGAACGATATTCTCCATCGGCTTTTCACCACTGGTGAATATCGGATTGGGGCGGTGCAGCCGAGTCTGGCTCCCTCGATGGATATTCAAGTCGCGTCAAATTTTGAGCGCTTTCTTTATTATGAGCTCGGGGGTGACGCCGCGCAGGTGCGGCAAGTAATGCACACCTTGCAGACCACCGGGGTGCATCGGTTTGCTAATTTTGATCACTCGACCTTCAGCACTTCGCGAGCGACCGATGCCGATATCACGAGTAACCTCCGGCGGGTCTATGAGACCTACGGTTATATCGTCGATCCGCACACCGCCTGCGCATTCCAAGATCTGCATCCTGATCGACTCAGTATTGTGCTAGCGACGGCTCATCCGGCGAAATTTCCGGCGGCAATTGCGGCGGCGGTTGAACAGGAGCCGTTGCATGCGACGCTCGAGGCTCTGAAGTCGCGCCCGGTGGTAAAATATCGATTACCCGCCGACGAGGCCGCCATCAAAGCCTTTATCACCGCTCGCGCGGTTTAGAGGAGTGGGGCGAGGAGGCGGGCGATCTCCTCGCCGATTTTTGGCATGAGGCGGCGTTCGTGGCGGGGCTCTGGCATGGGTTTCGAGGCGGCTAAAATTTCCTGGATTTCATGAGCGAGGGCCGCCGCTGCCGTTGGCGAATAGGTGACGGCCCCAATTTCGAAATTAACAAACAAGCTGCGCATATCCATATTGGCTGAGCCGAAGAGCCCGGTTGCTTCATCGACGAGCAAGATTTTTGCGTGACACATGCCCGGTTGGTAGAGCGATATTTTTACGCCAGCGGCGTGGAGTTCACGCAAATAGTGTCGGCGGGCGAGGTCGGTGATCGGGTGGTTAGAGCGTGCGGGTACCGCGAGACGCACATCGATGCCGGCGCGGGCTTGGACTAACAGCGAACGAAAGAGCACTTCATCCGGAATGAAATAGGGTGTAACGATCCAGATGCTCCGCTCCGCTTGTTGCACTAGCGAAAGAATGCCCTCGTAGAGAGGGTCACCCGCGACATCTGGTCCGCTGGCTACGATTTGAATTTCGCTTTCCCCGGCAGCCGCAAAATCGGTGGGGGGCAAGGCTTGCTGCAGGCGATCGAGGGGTTGGCCACTGGCAAAAGCCCAGTCGGCGAGAAAAATTTCATTGAGCAATTGAACCGCGGGACCCTCGATGACGGCGCCAAAGTCACGCCAGCGCCGTTTGAGCGGGGTCGGCCCCATATATTCAGCGGCGAGATTACGGCCCCCCAGTGCGCCCACCCGGTGATCAAAAATCGCAATTTTTCGATGATTGCGGAGGTTCGCAGAACCGCGGGTAGCGAGGGGGATCACGGGCATGAACGTGACCACTTCGCCCCCGGCGGCGCGGAGCGGATCGCAGAATCGGCCACTCGTTGTAAAGCAGCCCAGCGAGTCGAGCAGCAGGCGAACTTTGACGCCGTCCTGCGCTCGCTCGGCCAGCAGCTTGATGATGCGGCAGCCGACCGCATCGCGCCCTAGGATAAAAGTCATGAGGTGGATCGTGTGTTTCGCCTCACGAATACCTCGTTCGAGTTCGGCAAATGCGGCTTCCCCCGAAGAGAGAAACTGGACGCGATTGCCGCCGACTGGCGGAGCCGCGCCGTTGAGCATGAGAACTTTTGCGGCGAAGGTTTGCGCTGCGGCCGTAACGGGATGGTTAGGGCGAGAAGGGGCCAGGCGCGCTTTGCGGACAGCTAATTTACGAACTTTGCGACCACCCAACATCAGGAAAAGCGGTACGCCGAGGTAAGGAATGAAAGCGATGGCCAGCAGCCACGCGAAAGTATTTCCCGGCTGCTTGCGTTCGCTCATCAGCCGCGCGATGGCGAAGAAAGCGAGGAGGAAGCCGGCGACCGTTAGTAAGTGCGGGAGTAAACCGTTAATGAACGGCTGGGCGCGCAGCGCCGCGTATGCTTGCTGAATGGTTTCCGCCACGACCGGATGCTCGCCAAATTCTGCCGATAGGCAAGCGGCGTAGGCCGGTTGCGGGCGATGCCGGACCGCGTTCAAGCCCACCGGACGGGGTTAGCGGGGGTGGCTTAAGCGGGATTCTAAATAGCCAAAAAACCGCTTGGCAAAGCCTGTGACGCCCCCATACCTTCACCGTTCGTTTTGGTTTGGTGGAGTATCCAAGTGGCTAAAGGGCGTTGACTGTAAATCAATTCTGCACTGCAGTTCGCTGGTTCGAATCCGGCCTCCACCACCAAAATAAACCTCCCGTTGGAGGTTAAATTTCCCTCCCGCGTTCGCGCTTTGGAGGGATTTTTTTTGAGCCTACAAGTCAGTAAAACATTAAAGCAGACCGGCTTCGCGAAAGCTGTAGTAGCCGCGGCCCAGAGGATCAGCGGTGGGTTGCCCAATGATGACGTGATCGAGGAGGCTGATATCGATGGCAAGGGCGGCTTCACGGAGTTGCCGGGTGACTTGAATATCAGCTGCGCTGGGAGCCGGATCGCCGCTGGGATGATTGTGCACGCAAAGGACGGCGGCGGCGCCGTGCCGGATGGCTTCGCGAAATACCTCGCGCGGGTGGGCGAGGCTGCTGGTGGCGGTACCCGAGGTAACTTCCACTTGTTTAATTAAGCGATTCTTACGGTTGAGGCAAAGGACCCAGAATTTTTCGACGCCTAGGCCGGCGATTTGCGGGCGAAAATGGGCCAATACTAAGTCGGCGCGGTTAAAGATAAGGGCTACGGCCACTTCTTGGCTAAGTACCCGACGCGCGATTTCCATCACGGTGACCAGTTGCCATGACTTGACGCGGCCGATGCCCGTCTGCCGGCGAAAATCTGCGTCGCTCCAAAGCACGAGTTTAGCGAGTGAGCCGGCCTCAGTGATCAAGCGTTGCGCGATCACGAGAACATTATGGCCCTTACTCCCGCTGCGCAGAAGCATGGCCAATAGTTCGGTGTCACTGAGCGCGGCAGGACCGAGCTTCTCTAATCGCTCTTGTGGTCGATCGTGGACCGCAAGGTCTTTTAACCGTAGCGGTGGGTAATTCTCTTCGCTCATGGAGGGCCGGGGGTGATTCACCCGCTGGCCCGCGAGCGATGAAAACTAGAAGTGCTTAACGTACGCGTTACGGCGCAACTTCTCTAACCAGCGCTCGGTGGCGCGGCGGGAACCTTGTTGCACGAGTGCTTTTTCAATCTCGGGGCGTACTTCATCCAGACTGAGCGCCCCCGCGTGTTTGCGATCTTCGGCAAAAAGAATGAAGGCGCCTTCGGGCATGATGAGGGCGTCGCTGTGCTGGCCCTTTTCTAAGGTGAAGATGACATCACTAAATTCTTTGCGCAGGTCGGAGCGGCGCTGCCAGCCCCAGTCGCCACCTTTACCTTTGCGCGAGTCCTGACTGTATTTACGCGCGAGATCGCTAAAATCAGCGCCAGCCTTGATTTGGCTGACAATGTCGCTCCCTTTCACCCGGAGAGTTGCATCGGTGTCGTCGGCGGCCCGGACAATTTGAATTAGGCGCAGATGCACGCTGTCTTCTTGGATGAAGCGGTCCTTGTTTTCTTTATAGTAGGCTTCGATTTTTACCGGACTGACCGTGCTCGCAGATTTGGCCTGTTGTTGGCGCATGTAGCCGTAAATCATATCTTCTTCTTGTTCCTTGCGGTAGTCTTTCTGCGAAATTCCCCGGGAACGGAGGTAGGCGAGAAACTTGCTACGATCACCGTCGAATTGATTGATAATTGTTTCCGCTACCTGGTTGTCGATGTAGCTGGCGGGGACGTTACGTTTTTCGTCCTTGTAGAAATCTTTCACGATCAGCACGCGATCGATCAGATTTTGGATGACGTCTTCTTGGAGCGCTTCTATTTTCTCGTTGAATTCTTTTTCGGAACGACTCTGACGTTGAATTTCGGGAATGAGTGGGCCGACCTCGCGCCGGATATCATCGATGGTGATAATTCGATCTTCGGCAATAGCTGCTATGCCATTGGCATAGCGGGCGTTAAGATTGTCTTTCTGGCGATCGGGTTGAGCCTGAGCGAACAAGCCGAGCGCGGCAGTGAAGAGGGCGAATGAGGTTAAACTAAGGCGACGGAGACTCATGAAGCAGGAAGATTTTGCAGGAAAATAATGACCTCTTTCAACCTTGCAAGGGGGGTGGGTGCGGTCAAGCGGGGAAAGCGGTTACTCAATTGGATATAATCATCGTGCCGGCCGGTGTGGCGCAGGCATTTGAGGCGGTTGCCTTCAGTTTCGACGGATAAAATGCCTTTTTGTTCCGCGCGGGACCTGATTTCTGTGACGAGCAACAAGGCGCGCACCGGTTCCTCAAACTTTCCAAACCGATCGCGCAATTCTGCTTCGATTTCCTTCACCTGTTTGGGGCTCTCCACGAGGGCGAGACGGCGATAAAAATCGATGCGGAGGCGCGATTCACTAATATAGGTCGCGGGCAAGCGTGCCTGAATTTTATCAATTCCGCCTTCGCTCCGTTCGGCTTGTTTGAGCGCACTAAAGGTATCGGTCGCCGTCGTTCGGGCGGTCTCGGCGCTTTCGCCCACAAAAACAAAATCGAGTTTCACGCTGGCGCGGACCAACGCGGCTTGTTTTTCGCCTTTAAGTTGAGCGACACTTTGCCGGAGCAGTTGGCAGTACAGTTCAAAGCCTATGCCGACGATGTGTCCGCTTTGTTCCGCCCCGAGCAAATTTCCTGCGCCGCGCAATTCGAGATCACGCATCGCGATGCGAAAACCCGCCCCGAGTTGGTTGTGCTGGCGAATGGCGCTGAGTCGCTGCCGGGCAATATCGAGTAAGCGCGCGTGGCGGTGCAGCAGCAAATAGGCATAGGCTTGATGCTTAAACCGACCGACGCGCCCCCGGAGTTGGTAAAGCTGGGAGAGGCCAAAGCGGTCGGCGCCTTCGATGATGAGGGTGTTGCAGTTGGGGATATCTAAACCGGATTCAATGATCGTGGTGCAGACGAGGACTTGATACCGGCCCGCGACAAAATCTGTCATCATACGCTCCAGACCGGCGGCGCCCATTTTCCCATGACCGACACCGATGCTCAGGTCGGGCAGCAGCGCACGTAACCGCGCCGCGACGAGGTCAATGCTCATGACACGATTGTGCAGGTAGAAAACCTGCCCGCCGCGTCTGGTCTCGTACTGAATTGCTTCGACGACGAGTTTCTCGTCGTAGCTTTTCACGATCGTTTGGATGGGCAGTCGATTAGACGGCGCGGTCTCGATCGTGCTCAAGTCGCGTGCGCCGGTCAGCGCAAGATAAAGGGTACGCGGAATGGGCGTCGCGCTCATCGAGAGCATGTCCACATGCGCCCGCCAGCGTTTGAACACTTCTTTGTGTTTCACGCCAAACCGCTGCTCTTCGTCGATGATCACCAAGCCGAGATCTTTAAATTTAACGTCATTTTGCACCAAGCGATGCGTGCCGATTAAAATATCGATTTTCCCTTCAGCCAGCGCCGCCAGAATGCCCACTTGTTCTTGGCGCGTGCGGAAACGACTGATCATTTCCACGGCCACGGGATAACCGGCCATGCGCTCGCGAAAAGTGTTTAGATGCTGCTGCGCTAGCACGGTGGTCGGTACCATCACGGCGACTTGCCGCCCGCCCATCACGGCTTTGAAGGCGCCGCGAATCGCTACTTCTGTTTTACCAAAGCCGACGTCGCCGCAAACCAAACGGTCCATCGGTCGCGTTTGCTCCATGTCGGCTTTCATGGCGACGATCGCCTTGGCTTGATCGCGGGTTTCCGTGAACGGGAAGGCGGCTTCAAATTCTTTCTGCCACCCGTTATCTTCGGCGAAGGCGTGGCCGGGTTGTGCTTCCCGCTGCGCTTGGATCCGCAACAATTCCGCGGCGAGGTCGAGCGTGGCATGCTCCGCCGCTTGGCGCGCTTTCTCCCAGCGACCAGAACCGATGCGGCCCAGCTGGGGTTTGCTCTTGGTCAGGCCAACGTAACGGCTGATGAGGTGCGATTCTTGCAGGGGGACGTGCAGCGTTATTTTCTCATCAAATTCCAAGGAGATGACCTCGCGCGTGCCGTCGCGGGTCTCGAGTTTGGTTAGCCCGCGGTAAAGGGCGATCCCATGTTGCAGGTGAACCACAAAGTCGCCTTCCACCAACTCGGAGAAATCCAGTAATTGGTCGACGGCCGATTGCCCCGCCATGACGCGTTGGGGCGCACTACGGCGCTGACGACGTCGACCGAAAATTTCTGTCTCACTCACCACGACTAGTCCTCGGGACCCGGCGCTTCTTTCGAGTGAACGACCGCTTGGAGACGCCACTACCTCCGACTGCCCTCGAAGGTTCGCTCGGTCTGGGGGGAAAGTAATTCTGAAACCTTCATTCAATGCCCCGCGCAGGTAGCGGGGTTTCATGGTTTTTAAGGGAGCATGTTCGTCGAGCAACTCGCGCACGCGATGTTCTTCGCCTTCTTTGGAGAGAACAAAATCAAGCTGAAAGCCACTGCCTTGCCACCCGGCTAGTTGTTCGAGAAATTGCCGGCGACCATCTTCCTCTACTTGCAAGCGAGTCGACGCCAAGAGGCGTTCTTCCGGATAGGAGCGATGGTGCACTAATGATTCGGTATTCCACGTTTCTTCCTGGGTGGCTTGGTCAAAAAGTTGACTCGCTAAATCAAGATCACTGAGTCCGAACAGGTGAGCGCAGGCGTGGGGCAGCTTGGCGAGAAAAGACGGGGTGAGTACGGCAGCGGCGTCATTGGCTGGCGTCCCAGTTAAGCTTGGCTCGTCGGGCTTGCTCATCGAATCGGTCTCGGGGGCTAAGGTGTCGAACAGCTCTTCCAATGATTTTGGTTCGACGCAAATGACCTGAGTGGTGGGCCCGAGATAATCGAGCAGGGAAGCAGTCGAGCCCGCGGTCGCGATTTTGGGAGCGGCGGTGAGTGTGATCGCTGCCACAGCGGCGCCTGATCGCTGGGAAACGGGATCAAGCTCGCGGATTGCTTCGAGCTGATCGCCGAAATAATCGAGTCGATAGGGTTGATGCGCGGTGATCGGGTAGACATCGACGATGCCGCCGCGGACGGCGTACTGTCCCGGGGCTTCACAGATGGCTTCGGCATCATAATCAAACGCGTCGAGGAGCTTGAGCAGAGCGGCGAAGGGCTGGTCGTTGCCTGGCCGCAGGACGGTTTCCCGTTCGGCGAAATCAGCCAGCGGGGGCACCGCTTGTAACAAGGCCGCCGGCGTCGCCAGCACGATCAGTTGATGATCGGCGGTGGGCGGGCGGCGAAGTTGACTGAGCACCGCGAGGCGATCGCTCGCGGCATTGAATGCGTCGCGCGTTTTGCGGTGGTCAGTCTGCGCCTCAGGAAAATTGAGAATGGTTGGGTTGACCGCCGGCTGGCTCGCGCGGATAAACAGGGCAAGATCTTCCAGCAACGCGTCGACTTGTTGCGCTTCTTCGTGAATCACGAGCCAACCAGTAGCTGGTTGGCGTCGGACGAGATCGGCCAGCGCGTAGGCGATCGCCGGTGGGCAAACCCCGGTAATTTTCGTGCGAAGCGCGGGCGGATGAGCGGCCATCAATAAATTTTTGGCAATTGGGTCGGTCGGTGAATCGACGACCAAGCACCGAGGCGGATGCTTATTTCAGCTCGGGGCCGGCTGGGGTGGTGCGGAGAAAAATTAGACCAGCGCGGGCTGCTTCCTCCTCGGCACTTTTCTTGGACGAGCCATGGCCTGTTCCAATCGTTTGCTCATGCAAGATCACGGCGACCGAAAAAGTGCGCGCATGCAGCGGGCCCGTGGTCGTGAGTACTTCATAGCGTAAAGCAACGTTGCCGTGGGCCGGCTGGATCAGTTCTTGCAAGCGGCCTTTGGGGTTTTCGGCATCTTCCGCTAGGACGAGCCGATCGAGTAAAGGACCGTACCATTTCAGTACCAATTTCTGCACGGTGGCTAGATCGCTATCTAAGTAGATCGCTCCAGCGAGAGCTTCAAACGCATCCTCAAGCGTAGAGGCGCGGGTCCGGCCGCCGGTGGCGTCTTCACTTTTACTGATGCGCAGGCAGGTGTTGAGACCTAGGTCGCGGGCCATCTGAGTGAGAAAGTCACCTTTCGATAAAACTGCGCGGCGTTTGCTGAGCACGCCTTCGCGCTCGAGGGTGAATTCGCGAAAGAGCGCGTCGGTGATGATAAATTGTAAGACGGAGTCGCCGAGAAATTCTAAACGCTGATTGTGCGCCCCGGCCTCGGGCTGATCCTGCAGAAAGGAGCCGTGCGTGAGCGCTTCCCGCAGTAAGGCGGGGGTGCGGAAATGATAGCCAAGACGAGCTTGCAGATCGGCGAGTTCTTCAGGGTTTTTCATAGCGTTAGGAACTCGCGCTCGAATAGCGGCGGAGGCCGCGGTTAAAAACAAATACGGTAAGAGCGAACCACCCTGTGGCGATCCCCACGACCCACGCCAAGAGGCTGGGCTGAAAGCCGTGTAATAACGTTTGGGCCGGAGCGTTGCTGACGATCACCATGGGGAGCGCCCAGACAAAGACGATGTTGGCTAAGCCCTTGAAAGCCTCGCGCGGTAGGCGCGAGAATTCACTCAGCGTAAAGTAACTGCCTTCGATGCCCTGAGCGCTCGTGAACCAAAAGGCGAAGGAGATGCAGAGCACGAGCATGCTATAGTGGATCACGATCCCCGCTACGACCAAGAGAGCGTAACAACCGATCGCGAGAAAACTGGGCTGCAAATTGAGTTGGTGGGCGGAATAAATTACCACACTGAGGGCCACTAAGGAATTAACCAAACTATCCGGATCGAGTTTGCGCGTGGTGGCCATGAACATGACATTGCCCGGTTGCGCCAGATAGAAATCGAAATTGCCGCTGCGAATATTCCGGCCCATTTCGAAAATACTGCTCCAGAAAAAGCCCATCAGAAAACGCTGGATGAGCAGCGAAGTGCCCACGAGCAGCATCATCTCATATTTGCTCCAGCCCGCCACTGATTTGGTGTGTTCGTAAATAACGGAAACCATCAGGATGTTTACCGTCATCCAGAATAATTCGACCAAGGCCCAGACAAAGAAATCGCCGCGAAACATGAGCGTCCGCATAATCGAGTAGCGGGCGGCCGTCAGCCAGATGCGGAGGTAGTGGAGGAAAGTCATGGGTAATGGCTTCGACTCAGCCCCCGACCGCCGTATGGAGGCGCAGGCCGCGCCGCCAAAGAAACTGGCCGATCGCTAGGATGATGAGCATCCACCCCGCCTGAATGCCCAAGCCGACCATAATGGCTGACGGGTCCGAGAGACGGCCGGTAAAAATGGCGACGGGGAAATACATTTGATAATAATAAGGTAAAAACTGGGACACGCGAAAAAGCCAATCCGGCAGGAGATCGAGGGGAAAGATTTGGCCGCCGAGCAGGGATTCCAGCGCCATCGACAAAACGACCAGGCCCTGAATTTCCAAAAACCAAAAACTCATGAGCCCAAAACAATAAGCGATGCCGAATTGAATCACCGCTGACATGAGCAGCGCGGGCAACCCGAGCGCGAGGCGCCACCAGTCGGACGGGAGGGTTAGGTAATCTTTCAGCAGGGGGTAGGTCACGATGACCGGAATAAGAATCAACAGGCCGGTCACCAGTCGGGCCGAGGCATAAATACTAAAGCGGTAGGCGAAGTAATTGACCGGTTTCAGCAGGAACTGATTGATGAGGCCGTTGCGGATTTCCTCACTGATCTGGTAGTCCTCGTTGAAGGCCCCGATCATGAATTGTACGATGATCAGGGCGACGAAGTAGGTGAACGTCTGCCCAAAATTAAAGCCCCCGATTTCAGGATTACCGGTGTACGCCGCGCTCCAGAGAATGAATACGACGATGAGATGAAAGAATGAAAAAAACCCCCGCACCGCGAAATTCATGCGGTACACTAGATTGCTTTGGAGCCCGACGAGAAAGACGGCGCGGTATTTATTAAAGAGGGAGAGCATGGACTCGAGGCAGAGTGAGTAGCGAGAAGAGGAAACCGCAAGCCGGCACCAACGGGGAGGATCGATCACCTGGCCGACCGAGCCTCAGCAGGGGACGGCGCGCGAGTTAGGTCGCGCTGTTTTCCTTCAAGCCAAAACGAGCAATGACCTCCGCGGCAAAGCTGCGGTAGGCCGTGGCGCCGGGACCGGTGGGATCATAAACTAAGATCGGTTTCCCGAAGCTTGGGGCCTCGCTGAGTCGCACGGTGCGTGGAATGAGGGTGGTGAAAATCTTCTCGGGCAGATGGGAGCGGACTTCTTCGACGACTTGTTTGGCGAGATTGATGCGGGTGTCGAACATGGTCATGACAATTCCCCCGACATCCAGGGTCGGATTAACGCCCGCATTTTTGAGGCGTTCGACCACTTTGAGAATTTGGCCAAGGCCCTCGAGTGCCATGTATTCACATTGTAAGGCGATGAGTAAGTGATCGGCGGCGGCGAGGCTGTTCATCGACAGCATGCCCAAGGCGGGGGGGCAATCGATGATGATGGCGCGGTAGCCGCCGGAGTTGCGGATCGGCTCGAGCACGGAGCGCAGCCGCATGAGATAATTTTCCTGTTGGGCTAATTCGATCTCGATGGCCGCTAAGTCTACTTCGGAAGGAATGAGGGCTAGGTGGGGCCATTCTGTGGGCGTCAGCATTTCGAAGGCGCTGCCTTCGCCACGCAGGGGGCCGTAGAGGCTCTTGCCTTCTTGTTTATCGATCCCGAGGGCGCTCGTGGCATTGGCTTGGGGATCGAGATCCACCAAAAGCGTGTGAATGTTCTGCTCAGCTAAAGCGGCCGCGAGATTAACCGCGGTCGTAGTTTTGCCGACGCCGCCCTTTTGGTTGGCGATAGTGAATACGGTGCAGGCCATACGGGATTAATCGTTAACCTAGGGTGGGAGTCTAGCCTGAATCTAGGTTAGCCGCCA
>NEUY01000050.1 GCA_002304425.1 Opitutia bacterium Tous-C10FEB | reverse complement strand
GGGGGCGTGATTAAATCACGCGGCGGGGCGCTACGCTTAAATGAGTAGCGACCCCTCTGACGGTGACCCTGCCCGCGTTTTTGCTGAACATAGGTCAATGGTGTTAAATTTAGCTCGTCCCCATTATGTCTGACGCTGCGCCGCTTCGCGCGCCTATCCCGGGTGGAACCAGCCGAAGCCAAAGGCAGTTGCTGGCCTGTACTCTCGTGGTGGTGGTGGCCAGTTTGCTGGCTTCACTCATTCAGAATTCTGGTGGGCGGGTGCAGGTTATGGATCTCAAGATCCCCACTCAGAATGGGCAGTGGTTGGTCGCCGATCTTTTCCGGCCCCGCTCGGCTACGAGTGAGCAGCCGGCTCCGCTGGTTATTGTCGTGCCCGGGTTTCAGCGCTCCAAAGAATCGCTGGCAAATATTTCCCTCGAACTGGCGCGGCGGGGCCTAGTCGTCATCGCGCTCGATCCGTACGCTCAGGGCGGCTCAAGTTCCTCGGCAACCGCCCAGTCCGCCACCACCGAAGGTTATGGGTTATTTGCGGTGGTGAACTACGCCGCCAACACGAATAATCTTAACTACATTGACCAAGCGAAAATCGGCGCGACTGGTCATTCGGCGGGGGGCAACGCGGTGCTGCAAGGCGCTAGTTATTTTGGCCAAGAGGCTTTGCGCTTAGGTCGCCCGAGTAAATTGCATGCCGTGTACATCTCGGGTTACGCGCTTTCGCTCACGGCGAAAATTCTCAAGAATGTCCGGTCCCACGTCGGTTTTAGTTACGCTTTTTTTGATGAAGGCGCCTACCGCAACGAATTACAAAATGGCGATATGCGCCACGCTCCAGAGGCGCTGCGCTTAATTAATTCAGCGCTTGATCCGGCTGAGGTCGCGCGCACTGAGGTCGCGCTGAATCATTACTACGGGACGGCCGCAGCGCGCAATTTACGCGTGGTACATAATGAGCGGACGCTGCATCCCTTCCAGCCGTACAGCCGTGAGGCCACGGCGCATCAGCTCGAATATTTTACCCAAGTCTTTGGTCTCACCGGCGATCTCGCGAGCGATGATCAAGTATGGCTGTGGAAAGAATTACTGACCCTCGTATCGCTCGTGGCTGCGTTTCTCGGCTTGGTCCCCCTGGCGCATTTACTGCTGACTCATCTGCCGTATTTTCAACGAGTCGTCCGACCACTGCCAGCGGCCCCGCCTGCCCCGCAGGGCGGGGGACGCTATTTATTTTGGGGTCTGCTCATCTTGGGGGCTTTGGTGGCGTGTTTCTCTTATATTCCCCTGACCGAGTTAGCGCAAAAAATATTTGTGGCCGCCGCCGGTCGCGCCCAGACGTGGTTTTTTCCGCAGCGCATGAACAACGGCGTCATGCTGTGGGCCCTGCTCAATGGGTTGGTGGGCTTCCTGCTTTTCCTCCTAGGCTCGTGGGGTTTCGGCAAAAAATCTCACCCCCGGGCGACCTTCGCGGACGTCAAGCTTAGCGCGCAGGCCTTGGGGCGAACTGCGCTGCTGGCGTTGACGCTGTATGCCGCCTTTTTCCTGCAGCTCTTCGCGGTCTATTATTTCTTTCACGTTGATTATCGATTTGTTTTTATTGGGGTGCGGGTTTTTCAACCAGCGGTTTTACTTTTGCTGCTGATGTATGCGCCCGCTTTTTTTATTTTCTTTCTTTCGAACTCACTCCGCGTGAACCGCGCGCTGTGTTGGGCCGGTCGAGCGGAGTGGAAGAGCATGTTGCTGGCCGGGCTGGCTAATTCGCTGGGCCTCTTGCTGATCGTGCTGGTCCAATACCTGACCTTTGCCGTGCGCGGTACGGTCTACTGGACGGAGGGGTGGCTTTATATCAATCTCCTCTTTGCGATCGTCCCGATCATGTTCGTGCTCCCTTATTTTAATCGCTATTTTTATCGTTTAACGGGCCAAATTTATTTGGGGCCGATGACAACCTGCCTCGTGTTTATCACGATCATGTTATCAAATACCGTAAGCTATACCCCACTATGAGCGCTTCTTTTTCCTTCTGCGGCTGGCGGCGCTCCCTCACGGTCGCGCTGGTTTTTACCTTCTTAGGAGTTATCGCTTGGGCCAACGTACCGGTATCGGTCGAGGTCGTGAAGGCGGCGCATGGGCTGGTGGTGGCCGGACATCCCCAGGCCGCGCAAGCGGGGGTAGATATTTTACAGGCTGGCGGTAACGCCATCGACGCCGCGGTGGCGGTGTCGCTCGCCATCGGCGTGGCCGAACCATACAGCTCTGGTCTGGGCGGGAAGCTCATGCTGCTTTATTATGAGGCCGCCTCGGGGCGGACTTACGCCTTGGATGCAATGGATGCGGCGGGCTCCCTCGACGTGACCGCTTATTTGCGCCGCCCCGAAGAAGATCATAGCTACGGTTATGGTTCGGTTTGCGTGCCGGGATTAGCGGCTGGTCTTTGGACGGCGCACCAAAAATGGGGCCGCCAGCCGTGGGCCGATAATATTGCTCCTGCCCTCAAGTTGGCCCGCGATGGGTTTGAGATTTTGCCTAAGACGCGCGTTTTTTTTGCCGAGCAGGAGAAAAAACTTCGGCGCGGTGATGCTGAAATCGCGCGGCTTTATTTACCCGACGGTCAGCTACCGGTCGTCGGCTCGCATTTAGCTAACGCGGACTTGGCGCAGACTTTAGCGTTATTAGCGCAGCACGGTCGCGATGGATTTTATCGTGGGCCGGTGGCGGCTGCGATCGTAGCCGCCTCGGCGCAAGGTGGCGGCGCCCTAACCCTGGATGACCTCGCGCACTATGAAGCTCGGTTAGTCGAGCCCATCGGTTTAGATTTTCGGGGGTATCGCTTGTTAGCCAGTCCGCCGCCGACGAACGGCGCGCCCTTGTTTTTAACGATCATGAAAGCGCTCGAGGACGAAACATTTGCGGGCGGGCCACTGCGCTCCGCCGTAAACCTCGACCGGATCGGCCGGGTCTGGCGCGAAGTGCAGCCGCTCGTGCAGCGGAGCGTCGGCGATGCGCCCGAGGCTTATTTTAATTACGAAAAAATGATCGCCCCCGATTCGATCGCCGCGATCCGTCGGCGCGCGCGGGCTCCGACTGGTGCCGTTCCTGCCGTGGCTTGGTGGGATGACAGTGGCGCTTCAGAAAGCGCGATGGCGGCTACTACCCATTTTATCGTCGCTGATGCCGCGGGCAATATTGTGTGCGCCACCCAATCGCAAAGTTTGCATTTTGGGGCTGGGGTGGTGCCGCCCGGGACGGGCGTCGTGCTGAATGATTCGATGAGTAATTTTGCGTACACCGATCCGCGGAGCATTAATTATGTCGCGCCCGGTAAGCGTCCGCGCAGCACGATCGCGCCCACGATCGTCTTGCGCTCGGGGCGGCCGATTTTGGCGATTGGTATTCCCGGGGCGGCGCGAATTCCCACCGCGCTCTTGCAAGCCTTGCTCGATCGGTTGGCGTTCGATCGCCCACTGCGCGAGGCCATCGGTGACACCCGCGTGCATTTTGAACTGAATTGGCGAAAAGATAATCAGGAGTCGCTGCAAGCAGAAGCTAGCTTGCCCGCCGCCGATATAGCGGCCCTGAGCCGTCTCGGCTGGAAAGTTGAATTAGCTGAGCCCGCGGGCACCGGTCAAATTTTTGGTGGGATCAACGCCATCGAGGTTAACGCCGCTGGTGGTTATACGGGCTACGCTGATCCCCGCCGCACTAACGCCGCGCGCGGATACTGAAGCCCGCGCTGGCAGCGAGCGGGCTCCGCGCGATCGAGGTCAGCTCGTTTGTCTCCCCGAAACTGTCGCCGCAGATGGCCGGTTGGTGAGCCGGATGCAGATTACTTTCTGACCGATTACGGTGAGGTTACGGGCCAAGGTTGAATTCGGTGACCACCAGAAGTTCACGCTCAAGTGGACCGTGGCCACCTCGCTCATTTTATTGCTGGTCAACCTGCTCACGGGGGTCATCCCCCTGGCGGGGATCCCGTGAACCCAGCCGGCGGTTTCGGTTGGAGCGGGGAGTTTATTTATAATGCTGCGCCACTTTCCAACCCGCGTAAACGCCGAGCACCCCGCCGACTCCACTCAGCATAAATGACCAGAGAAAGCTGAGGCCGAGCGCATCGCCCGCGTAACCAAAGGCGCCACTGCCCACCGTGGTGCCGACGAAAATACATAATTTGACCATCGTAGAAGCAACGTGGGTAGAGCTGTTATTAAGGCGATGGTAAATCTACGAACGCGGCCGCCCGGTATTGTATATCAAGGAATAATTGGGCGCATGTTTTTGGTGAGTGCGTCGAAGTACCTATCGTCGGGTTAAGCTCTACGCCGATGATTTTTGCGTAAGCGGTAGCGCTAATGCTGAATTTAAATGCCCTTAAAAGAACTTTGGCTCAGTCCTTTCCCGTTTACTCGCTGGAGGATTTTTTATAAATCTCCTGTATGAAAATATCCTCCACCCCGCTCACCAGCAATCCGCACTTAATCCAGTGGGTGAAGAAAATGGCCGTACTCTGCCAACCGAAGGCGATTCACTGGGTCGATGGTTCGAAGGCCGAGTATGATGCGCTCTGTGCGCAGATGGTGAAGGCCGGCACTTTCATTAAATTAAATCAGAAAAAATGGCCGGGCTGCTACTACGCACGCTCTGACGCGACGGATGTCGCGCGGGTCGAAGATCGCACTTTTATTTGCAGTCAGTCGAAAGACGCGGCGGGTCCGACCAACAACTGGGTGAATCCCTATGAGATGAAGAAAACTCTCCGCGGAGTTTTCAACGGCTGTATGCGGGGTCGTACGATGTATGTGTTGGCTTACAGCATGGGCCCGATCGGCTCGCCGATGTCGCAGATCGGCGTCCAGCTGACCGACTCGCCTTACGCCGTCGTCAACATGCGCATCATGGCCCGCATCGGCTCGCGGATATTTAAGCTGATCGATCAAGATTTTAAGCGCGTGGTGCCGTGTATTCATTCGGTGGGCGCCCCGCTCAAGCCAGGGCAAAAAGATGTCGCCTGGCCGTGTAACCAGGAGAAATACATCGTTCACTTTCCCGAGACGCGCGAAATCTGGTCTTACGGTTCCGGCTACGGCGGTAACGCTTTGCTCGGGAAAAAGTGCTTCGCCCTGCGCATCGCTAGTGCCATGGCTCGCGATGAAGGCTGGATGGCCGAACACATGCTGATTTTGGGCGTAGAAAACCCCCAAGGCAAAAAATCCTACGTGGCGGCGGCTTTCCCCAGCGCGTGTGGTAAGACGAATTTCGCCATGCTCATCCCGCCGCCTGCTTTCGCCAAGAAGGGCTGGAAGGTTTGGACGGTTGGCGACGATATCGCGTGGATCAAACCGGATGCTAACGGCCGCTTGCGCGCGATTAATCCTGAGGCCGGTTTCTTTGGGGTCGCCCCCGGCACCGGCCATAGCACCAACCCGAACGCCATGAAGGCGCTGGCGAAGAACACGATTTTTACCAACGTCGCGTTGACGGATGACGGCGGCGTTTGGTGGGAAGGCATGACCGATAAGCCACCGGCGCATGCCCTCGATTGGCAGGGCAATGATTGGACGCCGGCCCTAGCCAAGGAGAAAGGGGTCAAGGCCGCGCACCCGAACTCGCGCTTCACCGCGCCCGCGTCGCAGTGTCCGACGATGGACGCCGACTGGGAGAGTCCCGCCGGCGTGCCGATCAGTGCCTTTATTTTTGGCGGTCGCCGCGCAACCACGATGCCGCTCGTTTATCAGGCGTTTAACTGGAGTAGCGGCGTTTATGTCGGCGCGACCATGGGCTCTGAAATGACCGCTGCCGCCGCTGGCACGATCGGCAAAGTGCGCCGCGATCCGATGGCGATGTTACCCTTCTGCGGTTACAACATGGGCGATTACTTCCGGCATTGGATTAATATGCAGCGCAATCTCACGGAGACGCCGCGCATTTTCCACGTGAACTGGTTCCGTAAGGATAAAGCCGGTAATTTTGCGTGGCCGGGCTTTAGTGAAAATATGCGCGTGTTGAAATGGATCTTCGATCGCGTGCGCGGGGGTGGCCGAGCCAAAGAAACCCCCATCGGCTGGATGCCGCGTTATAAAGATATCGATTGGGAGGGTTTGGATTTCCCCCGCGAAAAATTTGAAGAGCTGCAAGCTTTCGACCGCGCCGCGTGGCGCGCCGAAGTGCTCGGACACGAAGAACTTTTCCTCGATGTTCACTCGCATCTGCCGAAAGAGCTCATGTTCGAGCGCGAGCTGCTGATCTGCCGCATGTAAGCGGCGCCCGGTCGCATCATAAGTCGTCGCGGACGTTGTTATCCTGTCCGCCAAACTTGCGGAAAAAAAATTCACGACACATAGTTAATGGGATTATGCGATTTTTTGTTTTAGCGGGTACTTTGTTCGTGACGGCCTGCTTGCGGGGCGAGGAACCCATTAACGACGCTGCGCTGAGCACGGCGCAGGATTCGCTTTCAAGTCAGACGCCGCCGCTTCTAGCTGAGGCCATTAAAAAATCCTCCTTGGATAGCGAGCGGTGGGCTTACACGCAAACTACCGTGAACAAGGATCGAGCGGGCCAAGCCAAGGAAGAGCTGGTGGTTCGTTTCGACCCCTCATTGCCTTTTGCAGAACAGTGGACGCCACTTAAAATCAATGGGCTGGAGCCCACCGCTCGGCAAATTAAGCAGCGCCGCGCGGAATATGAAAAGCGCCGCCAGACTCGCCGGGCACTCGGCGAGCTGCTCAACCTCACGCAGGCAACCATCGCGACCGAGACGGCTACCACCATTACTTACGAGGTGCCGCTGATCAAAGATGACAATCAGCGGCTGCCCCCCGAAAAATTCCGCGTCACGGTTGAGGTCAATAAAGCCCAGCAATCCTTAACGCACGTCGGGGTGCGGTTGCGCGCCGCGCTGCGCATGATGCTCGTATTTAAATTAAAGTCCGGTGAGGCCGATCTGGATTTCGCGACAGTGGATCCGGCATTTGTGCCGCCTATCACGGGGCTAAGGGCGGAGGGCGCGGGTTCGGTCTTGTTTGTAAAGGTGGGTGGAAATTACACGGCAACGCGCACGGATTTTAAGCGGGTGACGCCTTACCGAGAGCGTTTTAAGGTGAAGCTTGGCGAGATGAAATTTTTGGATTACTGATCGCGGCGGCTGGTTAGGCGGCAGATCAATGACTAGCCGCGCTCGGCAAAAATCCCTGTTGCCTGCGGCCGATCGACCGCCATCTTGCAGGCCAATGTCTCCGTCTCCCTCGCCCCAGGAACGCGTCCACAGCGAAGAGTTTTTGCACACGCTGATGCGCCGCCAATTAAAACTGTCCGTAATCTGCGCCGCCACATTTCTCGTGGTTTTGCTTGGACTACCCCTCGCCAACTATTGGGCGCCGGCTTTGATGGCCACCCGCGTCGCCGGCTTCACGCTGAGCTGGCTCATTCTGGGCGTGCTCTTTTTTCCTGCGGTGTGGGCGATCTCGTGGTATTTTATTCGCCGCTCGATTTGGTTGGAAAATGATGAAGTTGCGCAGGTTCAAGCCGCTCAAGAGGAGGCCAAGAAATGAGCGCCCCCGCCTTACCCCTCGGGTTATTCGCCGGCGTGGATCCGTGGATCTTCGCCTTTTCGTTTGTCACGGTGGTTGTGACGATTTGGATGGGCTTCCGGTCGGCCCGAACCTCTAAGACGGCGAGTGATTTTTTTGTCGCGGGTCGTTCGGTCTCAGTGGGCTGGAATGCCTCCGCGATTTCTGGGGAATATCTTTCGGCGGCCTCTTTCATGGGGGTGGCCGGCATGGTGATGTCGAGCGGCTATGATGCGCTGTGGTATCCGGTCTGCTATGCCTGCGGCTATTTATTCTTATTGTTGTTCATCGCCGGACCGCTGCGCCGATTCGGCGCCTATACGATTCCGGATTTTGCTGAGGGCCGTTATGATTCGCCGGTCTTCCGGAAAATTGCGGTCTGCTTCGTGCTGTTCATCGGATTTTTCTACACGATGCCCCAGATGAAAGGCGCGGGGACCACGCTCGCTTATATTTTCCCCGGACTTCCTTACTGGGTGGGGGTGGTGTTGGTCGGCGCGGTGATCACGCTGAACGTTGCCCTTGGCGGCATGAAGGGCATTACCCTGGTGCAAGCAGTCCAGTATTGGATTAAGCTATTCGCGATCTGTGTCCCCATTTTTGTCCTGATGTCGGTGTATGGTTTTTATGGTCGGCATGTGGGGGTTAATGATGGTCGGTCAATCGCGCCTGCCGTTGGGCTCAGCGCATCACCTGCGGCTCATGCTGGCGGCGGCGATGCCGCGGTCACGATTCTGCGAAAACCGCTCGGCGAAAAAGCGCCCAGTGACCTCGCCTGGGTTTCCCCCTTCGGCCCACTCACGACGAAAGCGGCCAAGACCGCTGGTTTGACCGCGGAGGAGGCTCGACCCTATTCACTGCTTTATACGTATTCGCTGATTATTGCGCTCGTCTGTGGGACCGCCGGTTTGCCCCATATTCTGGTCCGCTTTTATACTAACCCTGATGGGGTCGCGGCGAAGAAGACCACCATGTGGGTGATGATTCTCATCGGGGTTTTTTATGTATTCCCGCCGATTTTTGGCGTGCTCGGGCGCGATTTATTGCCGGAGCTTTACGCTGCGACCGGCGCGAAAGGGACGGACAAGATCGTCTTGGAATTACCGCGGTTGTTAAACGAGCGCGGCGGGGTTTGGGGCAGCGTATTGAGTGGCATCACGTGCGCGGGAGCTTTTGCAGCCTTCATGAGTACGTTTAGCGGACTGCTGGTTTCCATGACAGGCGCGCTCGCGCATGATGTGTATGGGCGCATGCTGCGGCCGAAATCTACCGCGGCTGAACGGATGTTTGCTTTCAAAATTTCTGCGGTGGTGATTGGGGCCATCGCCATTGGGCTGGGGGCCCAAGTCGAGCAGCTACAGATTAATTTTATGGTCGGCCAGGCGTTCGCCATCGCCGCGGCGAGTTATTTTCCGCTGCTCTTCATGAGCGTGTGGTGGCGCGGGATGACCATGCAGGGGGCCGCTATCGGCATGCTCGGCGGTGGGCTCGCCGCCTTGGCCTGCACCACGATTATTAACTTGAGCGATCTCAAGATCGTCGACTTGGCTGCTTTTTGGAAAGTAAACCCGCTGCTCCGCATCTTGTGCGAGCAACCGGCCATCTGGACCGTTCCTCTCGCCATCGGACTGATGATCGGAGTTTCGAAACTCACCGCGGCGACCATTCCCTCAGATATTCGCATGAAAATGCTCGTCCTTCACGCCCCGGAGAAACTCGGTCTCAAGCAGGAATATATTCAGGAGCATTCTGCCGGGGCCGGACATTAAGCTTAGGTTAGTCTTCTCTGCTTCAGCTCGTTTATGAAAATACTCCGCCACCTTTATGTCCAAGTGCTCATCGCCATTGTGCTGGGCGTAATCCTGGGTTATACGGAGCCCTCTTGGGGCGCGGCCATGAAGCCGCTGGGCGATGCTTTCATCAAGCTGATCAAAATGCTGATCGCGCCGATTATTTTCACGACCGTCGTCTCGGGGATTGCGGGCATGGGCGATCTCAAGAAAATTGGCCGCGTTGGATTGAAGGCGCTGTTTTATTTTGAAGTCGTCTCCACCCTTGCGCTCGTCATCGGCTTGCTGGTCGTGAACTGGATCCAGCCGGGGGTCGGCATTAATGCGGACGTGGCTACGCTCGATACGAAAGCCGTCGCGCAGTACACCACCGCCGCGCAGCATAGTTCCACGGTCGATTTTCTCCTTCATGTGATTCCTGATACCTTCGTCGGTGCCTTCGCGCAGGGGGAAATTCTCCAAGTGTTGCTGATCTCACTGCTCTTTGGCTTTGCCCTCGCGGGTTTGGGTGATCACGCCCGCCCAGTGGTCAATTTGTTGCACGACGTAGCCCGGGCTTTTTTTGGGATAGTCAGCATGGTTACTAAAATTGCCCCAGTGGCGGCGTTCGGCGCGATGGCTTTCACGATCGGCAAGTACGGTCTCGGTTCGCTGATTTCCTTGGGCCAATTAATGCTCTGCGTCTATGTTACCTGCGCGTTTTTTGTGTTTGTTGTCCTCGGGGCCATCGCGTGCTGGCATGGCTTCAGTGTTTTTCGACTGCTCGCTTACATCAAAGAGGAATTATTGATTGTGTTGGGCACCTCCTCGTCAGAGACTGTTTTGCCCCGCATGATTCAGCGCATGGAAGCTGTCGGCTGCGAGCGCTCGGTGGTCGGGATCGTCTTGCCGGCGGGCTACTCCTTTAATCTCGATGGAACTTCGATCTATTTGACGATGGCCGCGATCTTCGTGGCCCAAGCGACCAATACTCCCCTCACGCTGACGCAGCAGCTCACGGTTCTCGGCGTGCTGCTGCTGACTTCCAAAGGAGCCGCCGGCGTCACGGGCAGTGGCTTTATTACGCTCGCGGCAACTTTGGGCGCGGTGAGTCACATCCCGATTGCTGGTCTCGCGCTTTTGATCGGCGTCGATCGTTTTATGTCTGAGGCCCGCGCGCTCACTAATCTTTGCGGTAACGCGGTGGCGATGGTGGTCATCGCCATGTGGGAGGGGGCCTTTGATCGAACCAAGGCGGGGGCCATTCTGCTCAAGCCGGTCGCGCCGCTTTAATTAACCAGGCTTTGGTTAGTAAGTCGGGCTCATTTTGCCTGAGGCGTGAAGCCCCGGCGCATAACATTCTCGGCAATCAGTCGGGGGAAGAGAAAGTTTTCGAGATACGCTTTGCCGCCGGCCTTGGTGCCGCCGCCTGACATCTTGAAGCCGCCGAAGGGATGGCGTTCGACGATGGCGCCGGTGCAGCCGCGGTTAAGATAAAGATTTCCCGTAAAAATTTCTTGCTGGGCGCGTTCGAGCGAGCGCGGACTGCGGGAGAAAATCCCCGCCGTCAGCGCGTAGTCGCTGGCGTTCACCATGGCGAAGGCCTCGTCCAGATCCTTCGCCTTCATGATGGCGAGGACAGGGCCGAAGATTTCTTCTCGCACGATCGTGTGCTCGACCTTGCAGCCGGTGAACACGGTCGGCGGCACGTAGTAGCCGCCGCTGGCGAGGATCTCGGGCGAGAGCTTGGCCTGCCACGCGAGCTGGCACTCCTGCTTGCCGGCCTCGATGTAACCGAGGATAGATTTTAGCGCGGCCTCATCGATAACGGGATTGACGATGGTCCCAGGCAGGGCGGGGTCGCCGATGGGGAAGCTCGGACAGGCCGAGAGAAAGCGTTCGACAAATTTGTCGTAGACGCCCTCCAGCACGATGAGGCGAGAAAGAGCGGAGCATTTCTGCCCCGCGTAGCCGAACGCGCTGTAAAGCGCGGCAGGAATGGCCTCATCGAGGTCGGCATCATTGTCGATGATCAGGGCGTTCTTGCCGCCCATTTCACAGACCACTTTTTTTAGATTCAGCTGGCCGGGGAGAACTTTGCCGGCGGTTTCATAGATGTCGCAGCCAACGGAGCGCGAACCGGTGAACGCAATGAAATCAACCTGCGGGTGCGCGACCAGATGGGCGCCGGCGTCAGCTCCGGAGCAGGGGAGAAAGTGCAGCGCGCCAGCGGGCACGCCGGCTTCCATCATTATTTCCATCAGCAGAGCGCCGATGATGGAGGTTTGGCGCGCCGGTTTGATGATCACGCAATTTCCGGCCACGAGCGGCGCAACCGTTAGCCCAGTGAGAATCGCGAGCGGGAAATTCCACGGGGCCACCGCGACACCGACGCCGCGCGGAGTCCAAGTCTGCACGCAGCGTTCACCGGGCACGGCTTGGGTGACGACAGGCTGGGCGAGTTTAACCATCTCAAGCGCGTAGAAGCGGAGGAAATCGATGGCCTCCGAAAGATCGCCGTCGGCCTCGACCCATGGTTTGCCTGCTTCGAGAATGAGAAGCGCATTAATCTCGTAGCGCCGCGCCTCCATAAGATCGGCCGCCCGCAGCAGAATGGCGGCCCGATCTTCAACCGGCGTAGCGCGCCATTGCGGAAAATAGGCGACGGAAGCAGCGACGGCGTCATCGGCGTCCTGCACCGTGCCTTTGGCCCAGTACCCGACCACTTGCGTGGGGTGCGCCGGATTGACTGAGGGGAGGTAGGGTCGGTCGGCTATTTTTTTCCCATTAATAATAACTGGCCACTTTTTTCCTATTTTCGTCGCGGTATAATTTTCCAGCGCAGCGCGCTGTTGCTCGCGGTGGGCGGCGATAGTGAAGTCAGTGTTGGCTGCATTCGCGAAAACGCCGGGTGCCTGGGGTGGCCGGGCGAGCGGTTCGGCCGCAGCGGCAATGGCGTTGACAGGATTGTCGAGGAGCTGGCCTTGGGTTGCTTCACCCCTATTTTTCAGCCGTAGGAAACCTTCATTGGAAGTGTTCTCGAGTAAACGGCGGACCAAATAAGCCATCCCGGGAAGTAATTCGCCGATTGCACAATATTCGCGCACGCGGTGGCCCATTTGAAGCAGAGATAATTTTAATTCATCGGCCATGCCGTAGAGCGCTTGAAATTCGTAGGCTCGCGGATTGATGCCTAGGCGCTCAGCCTGCGCGATCGCGTGGGCGACAGAGCGAACATTGTGCGAGGCGAAATTAGGGGTGATCAGGTCGATGTTCTCAAGCAGGAGCAGCGTGAGTTTTTCGTAATTAGCATCGGACTCCGGTTTTTTTTGCCAGACCGGGATCGGCCAGTTGCGCTGCTGGGCCGTAATAGTTTCGTAATCCCAGTAAGCTCCTTTGACGAGGCGGACGGAGAGCGGTCGATTATTTTTGCGCGCCCAAGCGATCAGATCGCGGAGATCAGTTTCGCTATCGCGAAGGTAGGCCTGCAGGGCGATGCCGATGGCGGGCTGCTGGGCGAACTCGGGTTCCTCAAAAATTGATTTAAAGAGCTGCAGCGTGAGGTCTTTCAGCTTGTAGCTCTCCATATCAAAATTGATGAGCGCACCGACGGCCGTCGCCCGGCGCAAAATTGGGCGCAGGCGTTGCTTCAGCGCCGCGATGGAATTTTCCGGGTCGGCCGGATGCACCTCCGGCGTGAGCGCAGAGATTTTGACGGAAAGATTGAGGCGCGGGAGCGGACCGTTCGGCCCGACATCGCTGAAGCTGGGCGCGGGTTCCTGCGCGAAATATTTCGAGACGGAATCGAGGATCTCAAGGTTGCGCTGGAGGAAAGCGTCGGCCTCGGTCTCGTTGACGACCGCCTCGCCGAGCAGATCGATCGTGGTGGCGAGGCCCGCTTTACTATTTTTTTTGATCTGCTTGAGGAGATCTTCGCCGCTTTCCCCGGCGACGAACTGGCCGGCCATGTCGACGATCTGCGCCTTGACGGGCGCGGCGACGAGGGCCGGCGCAAAAGAGGATGCGGCGAGCCCGACCTTCAGCGCGGGATTCAGGGCGACCGCCTGGTCGCCGAGATATTCTTGAAGATGACGAACTATTTCGGCCGAGCTATTCAGGGAGGGCAGGACATCGACGAAGCGAAAGAGCTGCGTTTTAAAAGCCGGATCCTGCATCGACCACTCCATGAGGCGGGCGTAAGCACCTTTTTTAGAAAACAGCGCGGGCAGGGGCTGTTGGTCCATGAGGCCGAAGAGCTGTTCCCCTTTGGCGCGGAT
>NEUY01000005.1 GCA_002304425.1 Opitutia bacterium Tous-C10FEB | reverse complement strand
CCTTCTTGCTTCCAGCGTTCCTTGAAAACCGGCGGCACTTTTTCGTCGACAAAGGCTTGCGCGTGGTCCGCTGAAATGGATTCCATTTCGACAGGTCGCAACCGCCCACCGATGCGTAAATAACCAGACTTACCCGCTTTGATAATGATGTCACTGGCACCGCTCTCGACCGCTAATTTGAGCAGATCGTTAACCATTTCAGTGTGAATCGTGATACTCATGGAATTTTTTGCGTGAACCGAGATTTAAGCTGTGCTTTGCTAAAGCTTAACTTTGCTTCGTTCAAGGTAACTTTCCCATGAAACGTCCACGCCAGTTCACCGGTTCTTATACTGCCCTCGTTACACCCTTCCGGCGCGGCGTCGTCGCATTTGACGAATTGAAGAAGCTCGTCGAATTTCAAATTAAGGCCGGGATCGATGGCCTCATTCCTGTTGGTACTACGGGTGAGTCCCCGACGGTCACCCATGAAGAGCATTTGGCCATCATCGCCAGCACCATTGAGGCGGCCCGAGGACGAGTCCCGGTTATTGCTGGAACGGGCTCCAATTCCACCCAGGAAGCCATTGATCTCAGCCGGGCGGCAGTGACGGCAGGGGCCGATGCATTGTTACTGGTTGCGCCGTACTATAATCGCCCGACGCAAGAGGGGCTTTTCCAGCACTTCGCCCGAATCGCTGACGTCACGGACAAGCCCATCATATTGTATTCGATTCCCGGTCGCTGTGGCGTTGAAATTAGCGTAGACGTGATCGCTCGGCTTCGAGCAAAATATCCGCACGTAGCCCACATCAAAGAAGCGGGCGGTAGCGTGGATCGTGTTGATCAAATCATGCAAACTTTGGGCGATGCCGTGACTGTGCTGAGTGGTGATGACAGCCTCACCCTACCCTTCATGGCGGTGGGGGCGAAAGGAGTGATCAGTGTGGCCTCTAATTATTTTCCGCGGGAAGTCACCCAATTGACCGCGCTCGCTCTGGCCGGTGATTACCGTCGTGCGCGTATTCTGCACCGAAAACTTTACCCGCTCTTTAAGACATTCTTCATTGAATCGAACCCGGTGCCGATGAAAGTAGCCCTCGCCCGCTTGGGGATTATTAGCTCTGAGGAAGTTCGCTTACCACTCTGCGCCTTAAGTCCGGTCAGTCGCAAAACGCTTCTGGCCGCATTGGCCGCTTACCGAGCCTAACGCACATGCCACTGCAAATTCTCTTGAACGGGGCCAAGGGCCGAATGGGCCAAGTCATCGCCAGCGTTGCTGGTGAAATGAATGCGACAATTTACGCCGGCCTCGACGCTGGGGATGATCTCAGTGCGTCGATCTCCCGCTGCGAGGTAATTATTGATTTCAGCTCACCGGGGGCCACGGCTCAAGTGCTCGAGCTCGCCCAACTTCATCACAAACCTGTCGTGCTGGGTACCACGGGACATACTCCAGCTGAAAAGGAGCATTTACGCAGCATGGCCGCAAAAATACCCTGTGTCTGGGCTGGAAATTTTTCTGTCGGTGTTAATCTCCTTTTTGCCCTGACGCAACGCGCAGCTGGTATTCTCGGTGCTGATTACGATGCCGAGGTAGTGGAAATGCATCATCGCTTTAAAAAAGATGCGCCTAGCGGAACAGCCGCTCGTTTATTGGATATTATTTTGGAAGAGCGGCAGTTGACTGCGACTGCTCTGCGTCACGGTCGTGCGGGCCTCACTGGGGAGCGATCACCTACTGAAGTGGGCGTACATGCTTTACGCGGCGGTGATGTCGTCGGAGATCATACCGTGATTTTTGCTGCGCTCGGTGAACGCGTCGAGCTCACCCACAAGGCAAGTGATCGCGCCATTTTTGCTCGTGGCGCCCTTCGCGCCGCCCACTGGATCATTGGGCAACCTCCCGGATTGTACGATATGCAGGACGTGCTCGGATTGAAATGATTACCAGCATCACTGGTCAGTTGGTCGCCGCCACTCCCCTCACCGCCACCATTGAGGTGGGGGGCTTTGGCTACGAAGTGCACATTCCTGTAACGACAGCCGAGCGCCTGCCCTCGCTCGGGCAGCAGGCGAAATTGCACACCGTCGCTGTTTATCGCGAAGACTCGCAAACGCTCTATGGCTTTAGCACAGAGGAAGAGCGCAATTTTTTTCGGCTCTTAGTTGAAAAAGTCACTGGGGTTGGCCCCAAAATGGCACTCAGCGTACTCAGCAAGCTATCACTCGCTACTTTAAAAGGAGCCATCGCCGCAGGTGATATCGGCTTACTCTCGAAGTGCCCCGGGATTGGCAAAAAAACGGCCGAGCGCCTCGTCATTGAACTACGCGATTATTTAAATCCGGCTGAGCTCGCTGGTGCTGCCGCGACCCAGGCGGGCGCAGGGGCGGCTCCCGTGGCTTCAGTTGAAAATAAAATTCGCGATGCCGTCTTGGCGTTAGTGGCCCTAGGCTATCGCGCAGTGGATGCGGATAAAGCTGTCCGGCAAGCGTGGGTTACGCTCGGACCTACCACCTCGACCGAGTCCTTGATCAAGAAAGCCCTGGGCTAAGTCTAGCGCTGAAACTGAAAAGCCGTAAATTCGAGCTGCTGATTGGGTGTAGGTAGTCCGCGAAAAGTCCGTGAGTTGCTCAACGGTCCGCTTTGCTTTGGGTTGAAAACCTCATCCGCAAATAGCGATGGGTACTGGATTGATTCACTTTGGCGGCTAAGCAGTGAACGTTGCATCGGCCGCGCGGGCGCTTCGTTCGCGACATAAATAGAGTTGGCCATAGTTGGGCTAACCGGCCCCACAACCGACTCGACGGCACGTGGGGTGAGCGCGGGTTGGGCGATTAAAGCCGGCGCAGTTGCGAGCCCCTCGATCACACCGGCTGGTTTTGAATTTAGGCGTACGAAAATTAAGCCGAAACACGCGGCAGCAGCTAGGCCGCTGGCATAATAGCCCCAGCGAACGCGCCGCTGACGCTGTTGGCTCGCACGTTGGACGGACTGGCTATTGGTAAAGGTAGTTTGAGTTGATTGGCCGGCAGCTTGCGGACGAAAACCTTCTCCAATATCCAATGTGGCGCGGTGGATTTGGCAATATTGCTGGTAGATGGCGCGGTGACGGGGGTGCCCTTGAATTTCAGCCTCCAGCTCAGCGGTTTCGGCGGCGGTGATCTGCCGGTCGATATACAAATTTACGAGTTCGATAAAACGATGGTCTTTCATTGGGTGAATTCCTCTCCTAATTGTTCGCGCAAACTTTCTCGAGCTCGCGCGATGCGGCTTTTAACGGTGCCGACGCTAATGCCGAGAATTTCTGCGATTTCCTCGTAGGCGAGGTTGCGAACATTCCGCAGGACGAGAATCTCGCGATGCTTTTCGTTGAGTTTGTCCATGCACTCGGCGATCCGATTAACAAATTCTTGAGTAACCGTAGCATCCTCCGGGGTTTCTTGTTCCGCGGGGATAAGTTCGGCTAGCGTGGTGTCATTGTCCCCGCTCACCGGCGCATCAAAGGAAATCGATTTATCGCGTTTCCGGCGCCACCAGTACCAATAACGGTTGCGCGCTAAATTTGTCGCGATTTGATAGAGCCAAGTCGAAAAGGCCGAGTCTCCGCGAAAGTTAACTAATCCGCGGTGAGCGCGAATAAAAGCGTCCTGGGTGACCTCCTCGGCATCCTGTTGATTGCGCAGCAGTTGATGCACCATTCCATAGATGCGATCCCAATAGCGAGTTACTAACTGTTCAAACGCCCCGGCATCGCCGCCTCTAAAGCGGTCGACCAACAGCCGATCCAAAGCTACTTCTTGGGCTTTATCTGTCATGGGTGCAGCATCTTTTTGATCCGGAGTTTGGAGAATTGTTCCCATGATAAACGTCGTGGGAGACGATTTTGGACGAAAACGCGTCGAGGGGTCAATATCAGCTAAACGTAAATAATTCTTGCGTTGCCAGCTGACTGAAAAAATATCTCAACCCTGCAAGCTGGCGAGGGGGCGATAGCTCAATGGTAGAGCAGAAGCCTTTTAAGCTTTTGGTTCCGGGTTCGAATCCCGGTCGCCCCACCAGCCGCCGCGCGAGAGATATTTTGCCATTAGCTTTAGACCATTCCTGCATGGACAAATTTAATTCCTGAGTTAGCTATCAGGTTATTCCCCCATTATTGCTACCACTTGTGACTACCTCCGCCCATCCGCAACGAATAGTGATTGTTGAAGATCAAACCGCCATTCGCGAAATGTTAGCTGAAATTTTGCGAAGCGACCAAAATTACCGAATCGTGGGTGAATGTGGCGATGGCCAGCAGGCCTGTAAGTTATGTTTGGAGCTTAAGCCCGATCTCATTGTGCTCGATGCCCGTCTGCCAGGTCTGAGTGGGGTCGATATCCTCCGGCGCATCAGCAAACCGCTCAAACAGACTCGGGTATTGATCTTTTCCGCCTTTGAAAGCCCGATTTTGGTGCGCGAAATGCTTGAGGCAGGAGCCCACGGCTTTGTTGAAAAAACAGCGGGACTTAGTGAATTTAAAAAAGGCTTAGAAACCATTGCTCGCGGTGGCACTTACTTTGGCCCTGGCGTGGCTGCTCTGCTGCGCAATGTGGTCGCACATCCCGGACCTGCGAGTGGTATTGATGCTCTGACGCGCCGCGAACGGGAAATCCTGAAGCTTGTGGCAGAAAGTAATAGCACTCGGGGTATAGCCGAGAAACTGGCGATCAGCGCGAAGACGGTTGATAACCACCGAACTAATTTAATGCGAAAGTTAGATATGCACGATGTCGCAAGCCTGACTCGTTATTCGCTAGAAATTGGCCTTATCCACCACTGATGCTGGCCGCTGGGACTGAATGTGCCGCCGTGAGTTTCTTTCTTGCGCGTAACTACCGATTGTCCATTAGTCTACAGACTCATCACATTGTAACCCATGATTAATTCTTCAAAAATCCCCGCTCTGATTCTCGCTGCCACCGCATTGCTTTTTACCGCGTGCGCCAAAAAACCAGTGCGGGCGATGCCAGATTCCACGCAAACTGGTTCCAGCGGTATTAATCCTGAGCAAATCGCGGTCCCTGGTGATAACGCGAACCTTTCCGCCCGCGACGGCGGCTCGGTCGATGATGCGAGCAAGAGTGTCGTCGAGCCGGTGTATTTCGCGCTCGATCGATCAGCAGTGGCTTCAGCGGAACGCCCTAAAATTGAGGCCGCCGTTAAATGGCTCAATGATAATGGTGATAAAAATCTCGTACTCATTGGCCACTGCGACTGGCGCGGGACCGCTGAATATAATCTCGGCCTCGGTGATCGCCGCGCTAACGCGGTCAAACGCTACCTCGAATCACTCGGTGTTGATGCAAAGCGGCTGGAAACCCTCTCGAAAGGCTCCATCGATGCGAAGCAAGGCGGCTCTGAAGGCGACTCGACGAAAGACCGGCGTGTCGATTTCGTGGTCCTCAAGCGCTAATTAATTTTAGAGCAAGAACCAAGGCCCCGGCTTTCTTGCTGGGGTTTTTTTATGTCTGCAAAACGACGCAGAGAAGGACAGCAGGGTGGACGCATTCTTGCGCTACGGCCATTTTAGCTTTGAGCCAATTCCGCGAGGACGCGCTCCGATGCATCGATCGCTTTTTTCATTACCCCGAGATGAAAGCTTTCATTTGGTGCGTGCAGATTATCCTCTGGTAAGAAAAGGCCCATCATCACCGCATCAAGCCCGAGTACTTGTTTAAGATCAGCGATCAACCCCACGCTTCCCCCTTCGCGCAGAAAGAGCGGTGGTTTACCCCAAACGGCTGTAACCGCATGTTCAACCGCGCGGAATCCCCGGGCTAAAACAGCTGATTGATCGGGCGGAGTGTTTGATCGTCCAGGTGGAATCACCACGTAAGGAGTCGCGTGATGTTGTTCTTTGATCGTCATCGACACCCCTCTCGGGCAGCGGCGACGCAGTTCAGCGAACATAATTTCTTTGGTGTTTTCAGGGGTCTGGTTGGGCACCAAGCGACAGGTGATTTTGACGCTAGCCTTACTTGGAATGACCGTTTTGGTGCCGGCTCCTTGATAACCACCGCTAAAGCCGTTAAATTCCAGCGTCGGGAGAAAACGAATGGCCTCAAAAGGATTATAGCCCGGAGGCGTATGAAATTCATTGATGCCTAAAAATTTAGCGTAAGGGCGCTGATCTAAGCCTAATTTGAGTAATTCGGCGCGCTCCCAGGCCTCCGGTTCCACCACGGCATCATAGAACCCAGGAAGATTTACGCGACCGTCAGGAGTATGGAGTGATGCGCAAAATTCTGCGAGGGCTTGGAGCGGATTCATGATTACGCCGCCATGGATCCCAGAATGCAAATCCGACTGAGGACCGGTGAATTCAACTTCAAAAGCCAGCATGCCACGCAGTCCGACGGTAATTACAATTTGATCTGGCGAAGGAATGCCCGTGTCAGAGAGGTAGACAAAATCTCCGCGCAGTTTTTCTTTGTTTTCCCCGAGAAAAGTTTTGAAATTTTTACTCCCGATCTCCTCCTCCCCCTCAATCATAAAGGTAATCCGAAGCGGTAGATTGGGGTTTTTCTCCAACAATCGCCCCACCGCCGCCAAATGCACCATGAGCGGACCTTTATTATCAGCTGTGCCCCGACCATAAATCCGTTCCCCTTTAATGGTTGGTTCGAATGGCGGCGTTTCCCATTTAGCTAAAGGGTCTGCGGGTTGAACATCATAGTGGCCGTAGATAATCACGTGCGGCCAGGCAGGATTATCGCCGCGCTTACCCAGAATTACGGGGTGTAAGGCGGTCGGGACCACTTCGACACTAAAGCCAATTTCTTTGAGCAAATTGCTCACGAATTGCTGCGCTCCTACCATCCCCTGCTGGTATTGAGGATCAGCCGAAACGCTCGCGTGGCGGACGTATTCCTTTAATTTTTCTACCGGATCAAACATAGTATAATGCTAACCAATTTTAAGCGGGGCGCTAGCAAGAAGTACCCTGGGTAAGTTGATCTCAGTGCTTAAAGTGGCGGATACCGGTGAAGACCATCGCCATGCCCCGCTCATCGGCGGCGCGAATCACTTCTTCATCACGAAGGGAACCACCGGGCTGGATAGCACTGGTGGCACCCGCTTCCGCCGCGGCAATCAAGCCATCAGCGAACGGAAACAAGGCTTCGCTCGCCACGACGGAGCCCTGCAAGTTCAGCTGCGCTTCATTTGCTTTCCAGATGGCGATTCGCGAGCTGTCCACTCGGGCCATTTGGCCGGCGCCCACCCCGAGTGTTTGTTCGCCGCGGCAATAGACAATTGAGTTTGATTTGACGTGCTTGCCGACCTTCCAGCCGAAAAGCATGGCGGTCCATTCATCAGCCGTGGGCTGGCGCTTGGTCACGACTTTAAAGTCGCTCACTTTACCCAACAAACGGTTGCGGTCCTGGACCAGTACCCCACCGACGACGGAGCGGACTTCTTGTAATGTATCGGCGCCCAATCCCTCCTGCGCGATCATCAAGCGTAAATTTTTCTTTTTCCCTAAGATTTCTCGCGCTTCCTCACTAAAATGCGGCGCGATGATCACCTCGGTGAAAATCTCCGCAATGAGCTTCGCGAGATCGCCGTGTAAGGTATTATTGACGACAATAATGCCCCCAAAGGGAGCCTGCCGGTCGGTTGCGTAAGCTTTTTCCCAAGCAGCTAACAGCGTATCGGCGCTCGCGACCCCGCAAGGATTGGTGTGTTTTAAAATTGCGACGGTTGGTCGTTCAAACTCACCAATTAAATAAGTCGCGGCCGTGATATCCAAAATATTGTTATAGCTCAGCTCCTTGCCTTGTAATTGCTCGAAGTGTTGATGGAACGTGCCATAGAGCGCCGCTTTCTGATGAGGATTTTCACCGTAGCGCAAGTTTTGGGCTTTGGTCAGGGCCAGATTATACGTCGCCGGGAAGCCACTCAGGGCCTCGATATCGGGTTCGTCTTGTTGCGCTTCGAGATAACGGGCAATCGCCGCATCATAACGGGCGGTGCGCTGAAATACTTTAAGCGCGAGTTTACGGCGCAGGGCCAATAATTCGACGGGCTTGCCCATCACCGCCAAGACGGTCGCGTAGTCAGCGGGATCACAAATTACCGTTACACTCGGGTGATTTTTAGCCGCGCTGCGTAACATCGAGGGCCCGCCAATATCAATATTTTCGATCGCTTCTTCGAAGGAAACCTGGGGATTGGCGACCGTCTGTTCAAACGGATATAAATTCACTACCACCAAATCAATGAGGGTGATGTCATTTTTCATCGCCTGGGCGAGATGCTCGGGCTTGTCGCGCCGGCATAATAACCCGCCATGAATTTTAGGGTGCAAGGTCTTCACGCGCCCTTCCATGATTTCGGGAAATCCGGTGTGCTGCCCTACTTCGGTCACCGGCAATCCAGCCGCCGCCAGTAGCTTCGCGGTCCCCCCCGTCGAGAGCAATCGATACCCTTGTTGGCGTACGAGGGCAGTCGCAAATTCGACGAGGCCTTGTTTGTCACTGACCGACAGCAGGGCGAGCTTTTCCATAGAGGGCTTTTCTGCGCGGGAGCGTTTTAGTGCGCAAGTCGAAAGCCTGCCCCCGGCCTGAACTTTTTTATGTATTTTGCGGTTAGCTTCGTTTCTACTGCTGCCATCTGATGAGTGTCGCGCATGAATTACTTGGTCTCAAAGTTAACTTAGATCAGCTCATTTATCGTTACGGCGGTGATCACCTCCCAGCCGATCGCCCCCACGCGTTCATCTATTACCTGACGATTCATAATGGCTCTGATCGTACGGTTACCCTGCTTGGCCGGAAGTGGGTGATCGAAAATGCGGATGGAACCCGGGCGGTGGTCGAGGGAGACAAAATCGTCGGTGAGACCCCCACCCTCATCCCCGGCGCGCATTTTACGTACAACAGCTACCATATAGGAAACTGTAACAGTCAGGCCTCCGGCAGTTTTCATGGAGTAGATGCGCACGGCGCTCGGATTTTTGTCCGGATCCCAAAGTTTGACATGATTATTCCGGCCGACTGACTGGCGCCCATCACGTGAAGATCATCGATTTAAACAGTGCGGGGGGCATCGGGGCTAACTGCCTGTACTGTCAGATCGGTGATTTCCATTTTGTCATCGATAGCGGACTCAATCCTAAACAAGTGGGCCGCATCGCGGCCCCCGATCTGCGACCGCTCGCGGGGGTGAAGCTCGACCTCATTTTCATCACTCATTGTCATCTGGATCATATTGGTTCTTTGCCCCTACTCATGCGGCACCAACCGAACACCCCGGTGATCATGACGCTCCCGAGCCGCATGCTCATCGAGCGGATGTTGCATAATTCCTCGAACGTCATGGTTCGTGAACGTGAAGAAAAAGGCATCATGGAATACCCGCTTTTCACGCATGATGAGATTGATCGTATTGCGCCGCGCTTGTTACCCCACTCACTGAACAGTCCAAAAAAATTTGCCGGGGCCCAGGATGAGATCGAATTCACTTTTTATGCCGCTGGGCACATCGCCGGTGCGTGCGGCGTGGAAATTGTCCATAAACATCGGCGCATCTTTTTTACCGGTGACGTGCTTTTTTCTCCGCAACGAATCTTGGATGGAGCGAAACTCCCCCGGGTTCATTTCGATACGCTCGTTACTGAAACCACGCATGGCGCTAGCGATAAACCGCCGGGCCACCTTCGCTCGAACGAGATGATTCGCTTGATCGACACAATCAATCAAACGTTGTTGCGCGGTGGGTCGGTCTTGATTCCAGTTTTTGCCCTTGGGCGGATGCAGGAAATCCTCGCGATCCTCCACGATGCTCGAAAATTTAATCGTTTAGGCGCCGCCCCGATTTTCGCTTCAGGTCTCGGCATGGATCTTTGCGATTACCTGGATGATATTTCCAAAAAAACTGGTCTCGTTCACTTTACGCGAACGATTCTGAAGGAACTAAAAATTAAAAAGTCTCCCCGCGATCTCGTCCCCGGAAAAGAACCGCCCACGCAAGGGATTTATGTCGTGAGCAGCGGTATGATGGTGGAAAAGACCGCCTCTTATACCCTTGCCTCCTGCCTCGTCGGCAACGCCAAGCATAGTATCTGTTTCGTCGGCTACTGCGATCCGGACACCCCCGGTGGGCATCTGCAGGCGGCACAAAATGGCGAAGAATTTCTATTTGCGGCAGTTAATGTTAAGGCGCGGATCCGTGCGCAAATTGAGCGCTTTGAGTTTAGTGGCCACGCCACGCGTGAAGAGTTGCTCGACTATGCCTTAGCGTGCCAGCCGCGCTCGATCGTTTTGACCCACGGCGACCCACCGGCCCGCGCTTGGTTTGCCGCCCAACTTGCCACCAAATTACCTGGCGCCAAAGTGCTCGATCCCGTGCCGCTCCAGTCCTACCTCGTTTAGCGGTCGAGCACTTCGCGCAGGCGTTGCACCATTGCGGGAAGCCCCGCCGCGTATTGTACGCGCGGTGCTTGCAGCGTAAATTCTCGCATGGGAAAGGGCGGATTTTCTAGATAATGTATGCTGATGCCCGCCTCGGCGCAAAGGGCGCAAGCGGCGGCGATATCCCAGACCTTATTATTGTGGTCCACCACCCCATCAAGCAGGCCGATGGCGGCGTAGGCTAAATGCAGGGTGCTGCTACCGAGTCCGCGAATTTTAAAATTTTCGATCAGCCGCTTCCCTTCCATCGCATGAGACTTATCCGAGGGCGAATGAAACCCAATCAAACTATGACTATTCGGTGCCTCGCCGCGAGCGCGAGCTGGTCGCGAGCCCTCAAATAGCCCGCGCCCGGGTCCGCCATGAATGAGCACCCGTCGAGCCAAATCATAAATCACGCCGTAAGCCGGCTCGCCCCGTTCCAGCAGCGCGAGAGATATGGCGCAATGGCTGATCCCGTTGACGTAATTGTTCGTGCCATCGATCGGATCAAGGACCCAGCAGAAACGGGCCGTTACAGGCACTGCGACTTCGGTCGGAGTCAGCTCTTCGCTAAAAAATTGATCGGTGGGAAACAACGCCCCAATGGCGGTCTGAATATGTTGAGAAATAGCGATGTCGACCGCCGTGACTTTCGTGCCGTCGGATTTAAGTTCGCTGCGCGCGCGCCCGAACTCCTGATGCAGTAACTCTGTTTCCGCACTCACAGCAGCAAGGGCAGCGGCAACGCGTTGATCGATCTCGTGGTTGGACGCAGCGGGGTTCATATAATTAAAGGGTAGCATCCACAGAGCCGCTCTGATTCCAAATGGAATCTAGCCCGCCGACCGCGATATTTGATTGTGACCTAGATTTTTTTGACCCCTAGCACTCTGTTTAAGCCATAAAAGCGTATCGGGTACCATGAATCGTATTCCTGGCTGGCCGCCAGCTTGCTCCCCACGCCCCTGGCCGAAATCCAGAGCAACAGCCATCGGGGCCTAGGCTGGGCCGTGATGAAAGCCGGCGGCTTCGTTGAGAAAAAAAGCCGGAAGGTTTCTTTTAGGAATTCTATTGGGCCGAATATTTTCGCGCTAAGGTGCGTTGGAATGATGCGGATGATAACGATTTTAAACGGGTAGTTAACGTTGTAGTTGCTCTGGCCCATGAACCAGCCGCGGCTAACTTCCCGGCGATACAGCGTTACCGCACCACCCTCAATCATCGCGCCGAGGCTACGACGGCCGCGGTCCGAGCTGATGGCCGGAATGCACCGCGGGCAACGGTCCGCGGGCATTCAATTTATCCAGCACCCCAGCCAAGCGGCGCTTTTTATCGGCTACTTCACCAAAAATTTCGAGCTGGCGGCTGGGTTGCTCGATACCAGAAAAACGCACGCCCACGAGTCGCAATGGCCGTGGCTCGGTCCACGCCGCTTTCAACAACTGCGAGACGAGGGGATAAAATGCGGTTTCTAGATCACTGCCGACCGCCAAGCTGCGGGCCGAGGAACGATCCTCCATCCCGGGATAGCGAATTTTTATGGTGAGAGTTTTGGCCTGTTTTCCCTCTGCTCTGATTTTAGGCATGAGTTCATCGATCATCCGCTTCGTTACTCGTTCGATGAGAGAAAAGTCGCTACTATTATGATTAAAAGTTTCCTGCGTAGAATAGGACTGGGCCGCTGCCGCGGTCGGATCGACCGAGTCGGTGTCCTCACCTCGAGCCAATGCGAGCAGCGCCGGCCCGGCATCGCCCAAAAGGCGCTGTCGTTCGGCGGCCGACTGCGCGATGAGGTCACTGACCAAGCGAATCCCGGCATCGGCCAAACGCGCTTCGGTTATTTTTCCGATGCCGGGAATTACACTCACTTTTAATGGCGCTAAAAACTGAGCCTCACTGCCAGGGGCGACCAGCGTGAACCCCCGCGGCTTGTAGGCCTTGCTCGCGACTGCCGCGACAAGCTTATTCGAGGCTAGGCCAAATGAAGCCGTCACGCCCAATTCCTCCCGGATACGCTGCTGCAGTGCGCGCACCTGTTGTTCAATTTCCGTCGTCGACGTGAAGCCACACGGCCCGAGATCAAGATAACCCTCGTCGATCGAATTGCGCTGCACGTACGGGGTCAGCGTTTCGCAGAGGTCGAATAATTGCTGGGAGATTTTACCATATAGTCCAGCGGTTGGCGGGAGCAAAATCAAGTCGGGGCAAAGCTTGAGCGCTTGGGTCGTCGGCATGGGCGTGTAAACGCCACAAGCCCTCGCCTCGTAACTCGCAGAGGCAATGATGCCACGTTCGCGGCCACCAACGGCACATTTTTTTCCGCGCAAGGCCGGCTGCAAAGTCAGCTCGCAGGACACAAAAAAAGCATCCGCATCGAGGTGAACGATGAGCGGCAAGTCAGACATCAGCGTAAAGTAACACTCCGCAAGGCTCGGCCGGTGAGTGACCCTGATACTTTTTTCAGGCCCGCGACGTCACCCGCATAGACTATATTGCCGCCGGCGGGGCCACCGCCGGGCCCGAGGTCCAGCACCCAATCCGCCATTCGAATGACATCCAGATTATGCTCGATCACGACCAAGGTATTGCCCGCGTCGCGCAGTTTAAAAAGTAAATCCATCAGTCGCTGGATATCGGTCCAATGCAACCCCGTGGTGGGTTCATCCAGAATATAAAGAGTTAAACCCTGCTCACGCTTACTCAGTTCAAGGGACAGTTTAATGCGCTGCGCTTCACCCCCGGAGAGTGTGGTCGCGGATTGTCCGAGTTGTAAATAACCCAGCCCCACCGCATCGAGCGTGGCTAATTTTTCCATAATCCGCGGCACCGGGCGAAAAAGCTCCAGCGCTTCCCGAACCGTGAGGGCGAGAACATCGGCAATGCTTTTCCCATGAAAACGCACTTCCAGCGTTTCACGATTAAAACGCTGGCCATCACAACTGCCGCACGGTGTGTAGGCGTCAGCCATGAATTGCATATCAAGTTTGATTTGCCCATCGCCTTGGCAACGTTCGCAACGACCGCCCCGCACATTAAAACTAAAGCGACTCGCTTTATAGCCGCGGACTTTCGCCAGCGGTAATTTAGCGAAAAGTTCGCGGAGTAAATCCAACAACCCGACGAAGCTCGCCGGATTTGAGCGAGGGCTTCTTCCAATCGGCGCTTGATCGACCACGACGGCTTTTGCAAAAGCCTCGAGCCCCCGCAAACTGCGATGGGCCCCCGGGAGATTTTTTGCTCCGTTCAGTTTGCGGGCGACGGCGACCGCCAGAATATCGTTAACCAACGAGCTTTTACCGGAACCCGAGACGCCGGTGACACAAGTGAGGAGACCGACGGGAAAACGAGCCTCGATGTTTTTTAGATTATGCTCGGTTGCTCCTTGCACGATTAACCAGCGGTTGTCGGGTTTTTTGGTCGGAGCATTTTTAATAATACTCAGCTTCCCCGCCAAATACGCTCCGGTGCGTGAGTTTGCCGCGGGCAATGCCGCGCAGGCTTGGGGCGAGCCCTGAAAGAGAATCTGACCGCCTTCGGTGCCCGCGCCTGGTCCGAGTTCAATTAATTCATCGGCGATCCGCATCGTGTCCGCATCGTGTTCGACGACCAACACGGTGTTACCCCGATCGCGCAGCTCCCGGAGCGTGGCGAGCAAGCGCTGATTATCATGCGGATGCAGCCCGATGCTCGGCTCATCCAGCACGTAGATCACTCCGACGAGCCCCATTCCCAATTGCGTGGCCAGCCGAACGCGCTGGGCTTCACCGCCCGATAGGGTCGCATATTCTCGCTCGAGGGTTAAATAACCTAGCCCCGTTTCATTCAAAAAGCGCAAACGCTGTTCCACTGCGGCCACGACTTCGGCAACCGCTTCGGTGCGGGGCAATACGGCGGGAAGGCCCTGCATAAATTCATAGGCCCTTTGAATGTCCATGGCCATGAATTCCACAAAGCTCCGGCCCGCCAACTGCACCGCGGCGCTGCGCGCATTAAGTCTCCAGCCGTGACAGGCAGGACAATCCGCACTGCCCATAAAGGTGGCCAAGCGAGCGCGGTAGCCGTCGCTGCGCGATTCCCGTCGCCCGGCTTCCAGCAGCGCGATTACCCCCAGAAATGGCTTTAACTCAGCCTTCTGCGTCCGCCGTAAGCGAAAACTAAACAAGCGCTCACCGGCGCCGTGCAAAATTGTTGTTTTGATCGGCGGCGGCAAATCCTGCCAGGGCAACTCAGGATCAAACGGCAATTGCTCGGCTAGTTGTTTCAGGATCGAGCTATGTCGAATGATGAGATTACGACCGCCAATCCGCCAAGGCTTGATGGCTCCCGCCCGCACTGATTTTTGCGGTTGGGGAACAATTAATTCATCGCTGAACGCCAGTTTGCGACCAAGACCGCCACAATCCGGACATGCGCCTTCACGATGATTAAATGAAAAATGCCGCGGCGAAAGTAGTTCAAAAATGTCGCCACAAATCGAGCAGCTTAAATTCTGGCTCAGCGGGATTTCCCGCCAAGTATCCTCGGTCGTTTTTTGCACCAGCACTTTGACCCGATTCTGCCCTTCGCGAAAAGCCAGCTCCAGAGAATCAGCTAAACGGCTGCGTTGCTCGGCGGTGATGACGACCCGATCCACCACCAACTCCACGGTGAGCTCAGCCGAACCGTTTACACCGAGGGTCCAGTCATCCAGAGAATAAATCACGCCCGCAATGCGCACCCGTTGAAAGCCGCGTTGGCTAAGCCGGGGTAATTCCTCACGGAGGACGGATGGCTTGGCCGTCATCCAAGCCGCGAGCAAGATGGCGCGCTCGCCCGGGGCCGACTGAAATAATTGGGTCACGCAATCGTCCAGCGAGCGTTTCTGAACCTGCCCCCCGTCCTTAGGACAACGTGGTTCACCGCAGAAGGCCCAAAGTAAGCGCGCGTAATCGGCCACTTCCGTGACGGTGGCAACCGTACTGCGCGGAGAGCCACCGCCCGTGCGTTGCTCGATCGCGAGAACCGGGGAAAGTCCGTGGATAAAATCGACATCCGGTCGCTTGAGCTGTTCCAGCAACTGGCGCGCCGAAGCGGAAAGACTTTCCATATATTTCCGGTAGCCCTCCGCATAAATTGTATCAAAGGCCAACGATGACTTTCCTGAACCACTCGGGCCCGTCAAGACGACCAGCTTCCCGCGGGGAATCCGAAGTTCTAAGTTCCGCAGATTATGTTCGCGGGCTCCTTTAATATGAATGTGCGTGGCCGCGTTCATGGCACCAATGTTGCGGTTTTAGTTCGCGCGTCAAAGTGGGATTAGTGCATTCGCTATTTTGGGAGCCATGTTTCTCGCTTGTGATTCCGTAATTATAGCACCTTATTACCTGCTACCCCTAAGCAGAGCCGTTAGCCTATGTCGCTAATGGCTTCCTCATCCTGAACCTCTGCGTTTTATGTCTATGAACCTAAGCAAAGCTGTCTCTTCTTGTCTGCGCCTATCGGCTATCGCCGGTTTGGCTTTGTTGGCCCAAGCGCCGTGCGCCCAAGCCTTTGTTTTTGAATTTGGTGACGTCAAAGGCAACTTTGACACCACGCTTTCAGTGGGCGGGCTTTACCGCGTTAATCCCGCCGATCCACAGTTCTACGGGCTCGGATCCGGTGGTCTTCAGCGCTCGAACAACAACGACGATGGCAATTTGAACTACCGGAACAGTGGAGTTGCTTCCTTCCTCATGAAGGCGAATCACGATCTCCTTATTAAGTATCAGCACGCCGGGCTGTTCGTCCGCGGCTATTATTTCAATGACTTAGTAAATTCCAACGGCGCGCGCGATCGGACTGCGCTCAGCGATGAGGCCAATAAAATCGTCAGTACCGGAGCGGAATTACTCGATGCCTACGTTTATTTCAAGGAGACGATTGGCGAAATGCCCGCCACCCTTCGCCTGGGTCGCCAAGTATTGAGCTGGGGTGAGAGCACCTTTATTCCCAACGGGATCAACTCCATTAACCCAATTGATGTGGCGAAACTCCGCACGCCCGGCTCAGAGCTTAAAGAAGCGCTTCGTCCGGTTAACATGGTTTCTGCCGCCTTAGGTCTAAACGAGGATTTGTCGTTAGAAGCTTTTTACCTCCTCGGCTGGGATCGCACCCGCATTGATCCTCCTGGTACATATTTTAGTTCGAATGACTTTGCGCCCAAAGGCGGCACTAAGGTCATGCTCGGATTCGGCGCTATCGCCGATACCGCCAATCTCGGCGCGGTGCCCCGTGGGACTGACAATGAGCCTGGTTTCGCCGGGCAATACGGCGTCAATCTTCGCTGGCTAGCGCGCGGTTTGAAGGACACGGAATTCGGCTTGTTCGCCATGAATTATCACAGTCGCCTCCCGGTCATTTCAGCGCTCACCCCGAGGGATGCGATCAGTTCAGCCTTGGTGCAAGCAACCGCGAGCAGCTTGGCTAGCGCGAATCTGGCCCCAGCCATGATTGCAGCGGGAATTCCTGCTGCCACCGTCTCGGCTATTTTACCCGGACTGGTGGGTTCTGCTCTGACCAGTGTGCCGGTTGGCTCCTTGGCTCCGTCATTAGCGCCTTACGCGGCATTTTATCCCTCCACGGTCACAATTGCGAATGGAGCTAGGACCATCGGCTTCCTGACTGCCGCTGGTACCGGCCGCTACTTGATCGAATTCCCGGAAGACATCGGCTTAGTTGGAGCCAGCTTCAATACGAGCGTGCACGGCATCGCCCTGCAGGGTGAAATCAGCTACCGGAAAAGTCAGCCGCTACAGGTTGATGACGTCGAATTACTTTTCGCCGCATTCTCCTCAATTAACCCTGCTTTTGGTGCCAATAACCAAATCGGTAATTTCTTGGGTCAGCTGAATACCTACGTCCCCGGCTATCGCCGACTCAAAGTAACGACGGGGCAGATGACCGCCACTTGGGTGGGTAAAGGCATCCTCGGGTCAGCCCAGACGACCCTTTTGGCTGAGACCGGCTTCGTCAACGCGGACCTCCCGAGCAAGAACGTCTTACGTTTTGATGGTCCCGGTACGATGGTGGGTGGCGATGTGAACTACATGACAAATTCCGGCAATAATGCTTCAAATATCGCTCCCTTGTCGGAGCCTGCCTCGGCTTTCGCGGACAGCTTTTCTTGGGGTTATCAATTAGTTGGTCGCCTTGATTACAATAACGTCTTCCGCGGGGTTAATATTTCCCCGACCGTGATCTACGCTCACGATGTCGGCGGGAACACGCCCTTGCCCTTGGGCAATTTCCTGCACGGGCGGAAATCGCTTACCATCGGCGCAGAGTTTACCTTCCAAAATGCTTGGGCGTTCGATCTGCGTTACATTAATTTCTTTGGTGCCGATCGCTATAATCTCATCAGCGATCGTGATTTCGTCTCCTGCAACTTGAAGTATTCATTCTAATTTTACCCACTCCACTATCATGAAAACTGGAATCCGTTACTTGATCGCGAGCAGCACCCTCCTCTCCCTTACTCTGGGCGCTCTCGCCGCTATTTCTGTGGGCGACGCGAACCGACTCGGCAACGACCTCACCCCGCTGGGCGGTGAAAAGGCCGGCAACGCCGACGGTTCAATTCCGGCTTGGACCGGCGGCATCACCACCCCTCCGGCGGGCTACACCGCGGGAATGCATCATCCCGACCCGTACAAGGACGAAGCCCCGTTATTCACGATTACTGCGGCCAATGCGGATAAATATACGGCGGAACTAAGCGTGGGGCATTTAGCTTTGCTGAAGGCCTACTCGGATTACTCGATGCCCGTTTACCCGTCGCATCGCAGCGTCTCTAATCCGCAGCGGGTTTACGATGCGACCAAGCAAAATGCGACTACCGCCGCACTCACCGAAGGGGGTAACGGTATCTCCGGTTCAACTATTGGCACTCCATTCCCAGTACCACAGAACGGGCTCGAGGTGATTTGGAATCATCTCACCCGCTACCGCGGAGTGGCCGCCGATCGCACCGTTAGCCAAGCGGCACCGCAGCGCAATGGCAGTTACACCTTGGTCGATTTCGAAGATGAATTTCTTTTCAATTATGCCCGCGAAGGCATGCAGGAGAAGGACCTCGATAATGTTTTAATCTACTTCAAGCAGGCGGTGACGGCCCCAGCTCGGCTGGCTGGTTCAATCTTAGTTGTGCACGAGACCATCGACCAAGTGAAGGAATCACGCCGGGCTTGGCTTTATAATTCCGGCCAACGGCGCGTGCGCCGTGCGCCTAATGTCTCTTACGACAATCCCGGCACCGCCGCAGACGGCATGCGCACTTCCGATCAATTCGATATGTTCAATGGAGCACCGGATCGCTACGACTGGAAATTGGTCGGCAAAAAAGAAATGATCGTGCCCTACAATTCCTATAAGCTGCATAGCGATTCGATCAAATATAGCGACATCCTCAAGCCGCTACACATCAATCAAAGCCTCACGCGCTACGAGAAACACCGGGTCTGGGTGGTTAACGCCACGCTGAAAGCGGGCACCAGCCACGTTTACGCCCAGCGCACGTTCTATATCGACGAAGATAGCTGGCAGGTGCTCGCCGTTGATCAATATGATGGCCGCGGCCAACTCTGGCGCGTCTCGGAGGCCCATTGCATCAATTACTATGAAGCCCAAGTTTTCTGGAGCACGCTCGAGGTGCATACCGATTTGATTGCAGGTCGTTATGTGGCCATCGGCTTGGATAACGAAACTAAGATGTATAATTTTGGCCTCACCCGCGCGCCGCAGGACTACACTCCGGCGACCTTGCGGCAGGATGGCGTGCGCTAACGCTATTTAGCCTCTGCGGGCGGCCCTCAACCGGCCGCCCTTTTTCTTGCCTGCCGCGCAGCTATTAGGAGATATTTATCAAAGTGAGCATGCTAATTTTTGCGCAACGGCAACTTAATCGCCTCCGGTCCTTAAATAAATCCTCCAGCCTGTGGCGGGTATCCTGCGCGCTTATTTTTCTGCCGATGGCTCACGCCACAGACTCGGCGGAATTAGCTCCCTTGGCAGATCGGAGCTTATTGCTGAGCATCGTAAATACCGGCCAACAACTTGTGGCGGTGGGTGATCACGGTCATGTTTTAATTTCGTCTGACCACGGGCGCCATTGGACCCAGCAGATCACGCCGACCCGTGCGCTGCTGACCAGCGTCAGTTTCCCCGATGCCCAACATGGCTGGGCCGTCGGCCACGATGGAGTTATTATTGCAACGCGCGACAGCGGTAAAACCTGGCAACGCCAGGATGATGGCCAACAACTCGATACAATTTATCTCAGTGTTTTATTTCTCAACGCCCAGCGCGGTTTTGCGGTCGGCGCTTACGGAAAATACGCCTTTACGATCGACGGAGGCCTCCATTGGCAGAGCGGCCATCCCACCACGGATGAGGCGCATTATAATCGAATGAGCGTTGGGCCCGAGGGCACACTTTACCTCGCGGGTGAAAGTGGCTCATGCCTGCTTTCGACTGACATGGGCAAAACCTGGCAAAAATTGGAAGTTCCTTATGACGGTTCCCTTTTTGGCGTCTTGCCGCTGACGGCGCAGAAAATTATCACCTACGGTCTACGCGGTCATATTTTTCGCTCTGATGATCAAGGCGAACATTGGGTGCCGCTGACGACTGACGTCAAAGTTCTCATTATGGGCGGCCTTCGCCTTCGGCGCGGGCCGCTGGTGTTAGGCGGGCAAGGAGGAAATTTTTTTATCAGTCGTGATGCCGGACGCAGCTTCCAAGCCTGGCAACCTGCTGACTTTAGCACGAGCGTGGCTGATTTGGTCGAGACTAACGATGGGGCGATTGTCGCCGTTGGTGAAGCGGGCGTAACGCGCCTCACGATTCCTTGAGATGTTGCGCGCGATTGAAAAAATAATCTTCGGGCACCGTCACCTCACGGTCGCGGTATTTGCCGGTCTCACCATCCTGCTTGGTTTTTTTGCGAGCAAGACCCACGTCGACGCCAGTTTCAATAAACAGCTGCCGAGCGACCATGAATACATTCGGAATTTCATTAAATATCAGGAGCAATTTGGCGGGGCTAATCGCATCGTCATCGCGCTGCACGCGGCGCAGGGCGATATTTTTACGCCCAGTTTTTTCCAAACGCTCAAAGCGGTCACCGATGACTCGTATTACCTGCCGGGGGTCGATCGGGCGCAAGTCACTTCGATTTTCACGCCGAATGTCCGCTATCTCGAGGTCGTCGAAGATGGCCTGCAAGGGGGCAATATTATACCGGCTGATTTTGTGCCGACTGCCGCCGGCCTCGAACGGGTACGCCAAAACATCATTAAATCAGGCCGCGTCGGCCAGCTCGTGGCCAATGATTTTACGGGGGCGATTATTATCGTATCGTTACTGGAAGTTGATCCGCAAACAGGCCGAAAACTTGTCTACGCGGAAGTAGCCGATGCGCTGGAATCGAAGATTCGCGCTAAATACCAATCCCCCGCGGTCACTATTCATATCATCGGCTTCGCCAAAGTCATTGGCGACATTACCGATGGCGCGCGTGGCGTGCTCCTCTTCTTCGGTATCGCCATAATTATTTCCGCTGGGCTGCTCTATTATTTTTCCCAGTCGCTGATTTTAACTATTCTCCCGTTAGTCACTTCCGCGTGCGCCGTGATCTGGCAATTGGGCCTGCTCTATCTTTTCGGCTTCGGCATCGATCCCCTATCAATCTTAGTGCCGTTTCTGGTCTTCGCGATCGCCTTGAGTCACGCGACGCAAATGCTGCGATCTTTCCGGCACGAATTTTACGTCGGCCGTAACGAACAACTCGCGGCCCGTGCTTCCTTCAGCAATTTATTTATTCCGGGCACCGTCGCTATCCTAACCGACACGGTGGGCTTCCTCACGATCTACCTCGTGAAAGTCCCCATTATTCAAGAATTGGCGATCACCGCCAGCCTAGGGGTCACCCTCATCATCCTCACCGATCGGTTTTTACTGCCGGTCCTGCTGACCTACACGACAATGGCGCCGGATTTCCGCAAACGGGTTAATATTCGTCGTTTTGCGCTCCAGCCGCTGTGGCGGAAGCTGGTAACATTTACGACGGGGCGTAATGCTTTAATCATTATTGCCGTGACGGTGGGTTGCTGGACATTCGGCTTCATTAAGGCTCAGCAGGTTAAAATTGGCGACATGCATGCCGGCGTTCCTGAGCTCCGGCAAAGCTCGCGCTACAATCAAGACACGGCGGCGATCACGGCCAAATTTAGTATCGGAGTTGATGTGATCACCGTTATTGCCGAAACGATTCCCAATGGGGTGATTGACCATGAGGTCATGGCCTTAATCGATCAATTTAGCTGGCAGATGCGCAATCTTCCCGGGGTTAAGTCCACCCTCGCGCTCACCGACGTGGCCAAAACGATATCCGCCGGTTGGAACGAAGGTAGTCTCAAGTGGCGAACCATTCCGCGAAATAAAGCCATGTTGGCGCAATCAGTTTCGCCGGTAGAAACCTCGACCGGTCTCTTGAATAACGATGGCAGTGTAATCCCAGTCATGATTTATCTTACGGATCATAAAGCTGAGACCATCAAGCGGGTCATCGCAGCGGTTAAAGCATTTCGGGAGAACCACCCTACTGGGCTAGTCAAATTCCAGCTCGCGACCGGTAATGTCGGCGTGATGGCCGCCACCAACGAAGTGGTGGAATCAGCCCAATTCCCCATGGTGATGTGGCTCTATATTGCGATTATTCTGCTTTGCCTCGTTTCATTTCGCTCTTGGCGGGCCACGGTTTGCGTCGTGCTGCCCCTGATCATCGTGTCGGATCTGGCTTACGCGATTATGGTCTATTTGCAGATCGGCTTAAAAACCTCGACCCTGCCGGTCGTGGCGCTGGGGGTTGGCATCGGCGTCGACTACGGTATCTATCTTTGCTCGGCGCTGATGGATAAAATGCGCGAAGGTAAATCACTCGAGGACGCTTTATACGAATCCTTCGCGACCATGGGCACATCCGTCGTATTCACCGGGCTGGCACTTTCCATTGGCGTTGGCACGTGGGCTTTCTCGGCCATTAAGTTTCAAGCCGATATGGGGGTCCTGCTCGCCTTTATGTTCCTCTGCAACATGCTCGGAGCAATGCTGCTCATGCCCGCCCTGGCCCGCTGGTTATTTGCCAAACATCGCGCCGTCGAAAACTCTGGCGGACGCTAATGAATTCGGGCCCGCCTTAACGCGATTCCTGCGCCGTTCTTATGTCCTGGGAAGTTCGTTTCAAAGACGGGGTCCATTTGCCCCAAATCGGCTGGTGGCTCGACGCTCGCGCCGTCCAATTGCGTTCCTTTGTCTCGCATGCGCACGGGGATCATATCGCCGCCCATCGCGAAATAGTCGCGACGCGCACGACGGCCAGCCTCATGCGTTTGCGGCTCTCCGGTCGGCGGCACGAGACGATCCTCGATTTCCGCCAGCCCTGGGCCGCGGAATTCGGCGCCGAGTTTCAGCTCTTTCCCGCCGGCCATATCTTTGGGTCGGCGATGCTGCACGCCACCACGGACCAAGGCACGCTACTTTACACAGGAGATTTCAAACTTCGCACGAGCCACGCGGCGGAACCGTGTGAAACTCCGCGCGCGGATGTACTCATCATGGAGACTACCTTTGGACTGCCGCGCTATGTCTTACCCCCAGCGGCGGAGGTTGAGCAGCGGATTGTCGCTTTTTGTCGCGAGGCGCTGGCCGCCAAAATCACACCGGTGCTTTATGGCTATGCCTTGGGTAAGACGCAGGAATTATTGCAAATTGTCGGAGGCGCCGGTCTGCCGGTTATGTTGCATGCTCACGGGCACCGCCTGACCAAGCGTTATGCCGAGTTGGGCATGAAACTACCGCCGTATAGTTTGCTCAACGAGCACGCCTATGCTGGTCACGTGATTATCGCGCCACCCGCGAGCGCGTCGACTGCCCCGCTGACGTGGATTCATCCCAAACGCACCGCGATCGCTACCGGCTGGGCGCTCGATCCGAGTGCGAAATTCCGCTATGGCTGTGATGAGGCCTTCCCGCTTTCGGATCACGCCGATTTCCCCGATTTGCTGGCGCTCGTTGAGCGGGTTCAGCCCAAGATAGTTTATACCTTGCACGGCTTCGCTCAGGAATTCGCCACCACCCTGCGGGCGCGCGGCGTTGAGGCTTGGGCCATCGGAAAACAAAATCAAATGGAGCTTCCCATCTCAACAAACGTTAGCTCAACCTGAGGTCCCCTTTTATGGTGATGCGCTTGCTCGGCCAAAATATTCTTCTTCTCCTCGCGCTGGCTAGTCTCGGTTATGCCGCGCCCTTCACGGCTTTCCGCGATGGCGAGTCTTTTACCTACCGGGTGAGTTTTGCGATTTTCCCGCACGCTGGTGATCTCACGATTGCCGCGCATGCGGAGCAACAGGCGGACGTGAACGTGATCCGCATTACGACCAACACCAAGTCGAACGGCATCGTTCGTCGGCTCTATGCTTTCGATAACCAGGCGGCCGTCGTCATCGAGCAGGCCTCTGGCCGCATGCTCCGCGTCCAAGAGAGCGGGGCTGATCCTAAGCGGGCGACCGATACTGAGATAATCTTCGATTACACGACTCGGACCGCCCAATACACCGACCGGGTTCGGCCGCAGCGTTCGACTAAAATAGCCCTACCCGAGGGGAATCCCGTCGATCTAATCAGCGCCCTGGTCCAGACGCGCGACTGGCACCTGCAGCCCGGGATGAAACGCGATCTCCTCGTCCAATTCGGTCGAGAGTTCTACCTCCTATCGATTTACGCCGATCATTATGAAGAAGTGCGCACGCCGCTCGGCGTTTACCAAACGCTGGTTTTGATTCCGCGCATGGAAAATAACCCCAAGGGCCTCTTTAAAAAAGGCGGTGAAATCAAAGTCTGGATCGCCCAAGATGCCAGTAATTTACCGGTCAAAATGCAGCTTAAATTAAATTTTGGCGCGGCCACTTTGCTGCTCAGTGACTATCAGGCTCCCGCCGTCGCCAAATAATCGCAGCAGCCTTGGGCCGATGCTTGGGGGCCACTGAGCGATCGCTGGGTTCTAAGTTTAGCGTCACGTAAAATAAAGAATTTCAGGTTTACGTCCTGTTCCCGTCACTCAGCATGCGCGCGATGTTACAGGCAAACTCAGTCCCGCCCCACCTGCATCGGGCTCAACTCCGACTGGGGCTGCGCGCCAGCACGCTGGAGGGCATCTTGTCGGTGCCGATTGTGACGATGTCGCTGCCGGTTAATATTTTTATTACGGCGCTCATTACGAAGGGCTTTGCCCTCTCCAAGCCAACCATTGGGAATCTGACTTCGCTGCCGTTCGTTTGTAATTTTTTGCAAATTTTTTATTCCCCCTTTGTGGGGCGTTGGTTTCGGGTTAAACCCACCGCCATTACCCTCGCCAGTCTGCATTTGGTTTGTTGGGGCTGGCTCGGTTGGAAATTACCCGCTTTGCCGCTCGCTGATCCTGTCGCGGTGGCGAAATTCCTGCTGCCCTGGTTTTTCTTGGCTAGTTTGTTTAACGCCTCGCTGAGTCTGGCCTGGAATATCTGGATGCATGAGCTAGTGCCGCCGCGCCTGCGGGGTCGCTACTTTGCCCAGCGCAATCGCTATTCCCAAGTAGCCACGCTTGTTTTTGTCCTGCTTCTCGGCTTTGCCCTCTCCCGTGGCCATTACGCCATCGCCACTTTTCAGGGCGTCATTGGCGTCGCCTGCTTTGCCCGCTTCATCTCGCTGTATTATTTTTTCCAGATGCCAGGCGTTCGCCCCGCTCAGCCAAAATTAATTGAACCGCAGCGCCCTTTGCTTGAGCAGGTCCGAATCGTGGCTCAGTCGCGATCCCTCCTGCTCTATATTGTTTTCGGCTCAATTTGGTCTTTCGCGGCAAATTGCTTTGGACCTTTTTATCATGTTTTTATTTTTGAGGAATTGGATTTTTCCGGCACGCAAGTCGGATTATTAGCCACCTTGGCGGCGCTGGGCGGGGTTTTTTCGCTCTCCGTCTGGGGACAATTACTGGACCGCTATGGCAATAAGGCGGTTATGACCGTCGGTCTCATGCTCGGCCAGCTGCAGAATTTTTTATATTGTTTCATGACCCCCGCCAATAGCTGGATGCTTTACCCCATGTGGCTCATCGGTGGCGGTTGGAGTGCCGGCTTTGCTCTCGGGATGTTTATCATCCTGCTGAAATTGATCCCCGCTGAGGCCAAAAGTATGGCGATTGGGCTCAATCTAGCGGTTACCTCGCTGGTCGCCGCCATTTCACCCATTATTGGCGGACAGGCACTCGCCTGGGGGATTTCGCAAGAATACTCTCCATTAACTGTTTACCACGTTGCTTTCTTGGTTCAGCCTGTTTTATCCATACTAAGCTGCCTGTTCTTAATTAAAATCAAAGAACCAGCAGCTAGTGAGCTGAGAACCGTCGTTGGGGCGATGCGGAATATTCGCACATTAAGCGGGGTACTTGGGCTAAGTTTCTTAGTTAACTACCTCTTCGTTAAGCCCGAAAAGCGCGGACGTTAGAGAAGTTTCGCTCTCGAATAAAATAATTCTTGCTTACCCGCTAGGCACTCCCCTTATTTCGCCCTTTGAACTTATGAAAGCCACTATCAAAACACAGGGGAAGCAGTTCTCGGTCAGCGAGGGCGATATCCTCATCGTCGATCGCTATCCCAAGACGGAGACCGGTTCCACGATCGAAATCAATGAAGTCCTCGCCGCTGGCGAAGGCGAAAATTTTAAGGTCGGTACCCCCTTCCTCGTCGGTGCCTCGGTTAAGGCCAAGGTCCTCGAAAATAAGCGCGCCAAGAAAGTCATCGTTTTCAAGAAGAAGAAGCGCAAGGGCATGGAGCGTAAACGCGGTCATCGCCAAGAACTCTCGGTCATCAAAATCGAGTCTATCACCATTTAAGCACCCACTGTCATGGCACATAAAACAGGTCAAAAATCATCGAGCAACGGTCGCGATAGCACAGCGAAGCGTCTCGGCATCAAGCTGTTTGGCGGTCAGAAAGTTCTCGCCGGCGGCATCATCGTGCGTCAGCGCGGCTCCAAACACCATCCCGGCAAGGGCGTAGGCGTGGGTCGCGATTGGACTCTCTTCGCCTTGCGCGATGGCACCGTTGAGTTCGATAAGGCTCATCGCAAAGTTAACGTCGTCTAATCGAATCAATCATCTGCCTTGCGGCGCACCCTTTACGGTGCGCCTTTTTTTTGACTCCAGCCAGCGGCCGATCCCCTGGGTGCGCCGTGAGCTGATCCTGGCGAATCCCCGCTGAAGTTACTGCCAATTTTCCTGGTCAAATCGTCTCACCGACTGACAGCGTCAACCCACCCTCGCTCAGACCCAGCTCGATCTGATTGATCAGGCGATCGCCCAAGAACTCGATCCGCCGCCCCTGGCCGAGACGAGTGATCGTCCAGGACTCCTAGAGTCGACAGCTGCGGCCATTCTCGCGCAATCCCAGAGCGATCCCACCGCTTTACAAGCCAAGGCTAAATTAGGCTGCGTGCTCTTCCTTTGCGGCTGCCTTCGGCCTATTGGCTCTAGGGTTAGGGGTGTTTTATCTCGTCCACCGCACACTCTAGAACTCAAATCGTTACCCAGCGACCTTGCTCATTCCAGGAGCTCCAAACGGCCTCGGTAAAACGCATATAGCTGACCCCCGTGGCGAAGTCGGTTAAGGTTACGGGCCGATCCTCGCGTATGCTGGCGATAAAATCAGCCTCCACCCGCCAAGCATCGCCCAGCGCGGGCATGATCTCGACCAATCGCTCTGGTCCGGCTGCCTCCGTGAGCCACAGTTGATTGGTAATAAAATCTAATCGCAGTCCGGCGCGACTGCCATGGAGGCGAATTTCGTTACGCGGTGCGGTGAGTTCAACGCTGCTAAAATGAGCGAGAAAGCGGGCCGCATCGGCATAACGACCGAGCACCGTCACCCTTTCAGGAATCGTCATCGTCTGCTGTTCCCCTTGAGCATTTTTTCGCTGCGGCGTGAAAATAGCCGCATCTGCGCTGAGGGTAGTCACGCCGCGTCCCAGCCAGCGCAGGGTCATTTCGTAATAGATCCCAAGGGCGAGCGTATTCTTACCGCTGAGCTGGGGATCTTGGCGCCAGCCACTGGGCAAGGCGCTATCAACTTGAGTGTTATTGGTGCACATCACTGACACTTCGCGTAAGGATCCGAGCACTCCCGCATTGATTAATTTAACAATGGTTGCATCGAAAGCTAAGGACATCGGCGCCGGCACGATTTGGGCAACAAGTTGAGGATGTCGCTGGGCCTCGGCGAACATGAGTAACGCTTCGCCTAAATCTCGCGCCATGCGGGCTTCCGTCAGCACATGCTTGCCGGCGCGGAGTGCCGCAATCGTCAATTCAGCATGCAGATTCGGCCAGGTGCCGATGCATACGGCATCGATCGTGGGTGAATCAATAATCGCTCGCCAATCAGGAGCCACCACGGGAATGCCAAATGCTTGAGCTACTTTCCGACTGGATTCCTCGGTGCGGTTGCACACGGCGGCCAAGACCACCCCCGGAATCTCCTGAAAGCCCGGCAGGTGCCGGCTGCGAGTATTGGCACCCGCGCCGATGAAACCAATGCGCAGAGGCGGGGTCACGGCGCTGGCGCCGGGGGCGCGTCAGCTCTTTCTAAAGAGAGTTGGCTTTGCTCAGTTTCATCGAGGCCCATCTCGGCATCGCTCGCCCCTTTAGGTGCATTGGAAGTTTGCAGCCAGGCGTCGATTTGGCGGGGAGAAAGCACATCGGATGAGGGCAATTCATCCAGTGATTTAATGCCGACAAATTCGAGAAAAGATTCCGTCGTGCCATATTGCAGGGGACGACCAGGTTGGTCCGCCCGCCCAACCACATAGACCAAATCCCTCTCCAGGAGTTTGCTTAAACCAGCCTCCGCCGATACCCCGCGGATATGCTCGATCTCCGCGCGCGTCACGGGCTGACGATACGCGATGACGGCCATAGTCTCGAGGGCGGTGGCGCTCAAGCGGACTGGCGGCGGTTCATTGCGCAGCAGACGCACCCAGCGAGCAAAGCGCGGATGGGTGACCAAGCGCCAGCCATGGTGGCTTTCCACTAAAATAATTTCACTTTCGCTCGCTTGTAGCTCCAGTGAGATGACCTCAACCGCTTCGCGAATTTGCGCGGTCGTGATCAAACTCGGCACATTGCGATAATATTCGTCATCTTCCACCAGTGCGGGCAAAGCTTCCCCCGGGTCAATTATTTCGCTGGGTACGGCAACTGATCCATCGGTGGGCACTTCAGCGGCGGGGGCATCTTCGCCTTGGAGGGGCAAGCCCAGAGCTTGCTCATGAAAACGGCTGATGGCCGTTTGGATATCTTTTACCGAAAGTGGCCCGTTCGAGGCGAAGAGCATCACTTTCAACACGCGCTTGAGATCAAATGACATACTTTAATCTCCAGTGAATGCGGCCTCACGCCGACCTAGCAATCCCGAAAAACATGTCCGTTTTGGAGCTAGCCGCCATCACGGCACTCAGTTAATCATTTCAGCCTATGACGTGGGCTCGTTTCCAATCGCTCTTCTACACCCAGCCAAAGCTCGGCTTGTCACTCGACATTAGTCGGATGCCCTTTCCCGATGATTTCCTCGAGAAAATGCAGCCGCAATTACAGCAAGCTTGGGCTGATATGGCGGCCTTGGAAGCCGGAGGCATGGCCAATCCGGATGAAAATCGCATGGTTGGACATTATTGGTTACGGGCGGCGCATTTGGCTCCGACGGCTGAACTGCGCACCGCGATCAGCACCAATATTGCAGTGATCAAAGCGTTGGTTGCTAAAATACACCGAGGGGAAATCACCGGTGCGGCTGGGAAATTTAAAGAGGTGCTTGTCATCGGCATTGGTGGTTCAGCGCTCGGCGCTCAGTTTATCAGCCACGCGTTGGGCCGGCTTAAGGCTGGACCCGATAAAATGGGCTTAGTCTTTTTCGACAACACGGATCCTGACGGCATGGACTCCGTGCTCAAACAATTAGGCCGGCGCTTAAAGCAAACGCTCGTCCTGGTAATTTCAAAATCTGGCGGCACGGCCGAAACGCGCAACGGTATGGTGGAAGCCCAGGCGGCTTTTCGCGCGGCCGGGCTCGACTATCCCCGCCACTTCATCGCGGTTACTGGGGAAAATTCCCAACTCGATCGACTGGCGCAGCAAGAGGGCTGGCTCGCGCGTTTTCCCCTGTGGGACTGGATCGGTGGTCGCACCTCAGTCCTGTGCGCCGTGGGCCTCCTACCCGCCGCACTTCAAGGCATCAAAATTGATCAATTACTCGCTGGGGCGGCCGCGATGGACGTCGCCACCCGCCAGCCCGTGCTGCGAGAAAACCCGGCCGCCTTGTTGGCGTTAATGTGGTATTGGGCTACCGATGGACGCGGCACGAAGGACATGGTCATACTTCCCTACAAAGATCGGCTCCTGCTTTTTTCCCGTTACCTGCAGCAGCTCGTCATGGAATCATTAGGCAAAGAACGTGATCTGGCGGGCAACCTCGTGCACCAAGGGATCGCGGTCTATGGGAATAAAGGTTCCACCGATCAGCATGCTTATGTGCAGCAATTGCGTGATGGCGTGGATAATTTTTTTATAACCTTCATTGAAGTACTCAAAGACCGCGCGACCGATTCTGCGCTCGAAGTTGAACCCGGCGTAACCAGCGGTGATTTCCTCCAAGGCTTTCTGCTCGGGACGCGCGAAGCCCTCAGTGATAAAAACCGCCCATCCCTCACCATTACGATCGACGAGGTTTCACCCCAGAGCATCGGGCGGCTGATCGCGCTCTACGAGCGGGCCGTGGGATTTTATGCGTCGTTAATTAAGATCAATGCCTACCACCAACCCGGGGTTGAAGCCGGTAAGCTGGCCGCGGGTAAAGTCCTGACGCTCAAACTAGCCATCAAGGCGGCCTTGGCCGCCGCCCCGGAAGTTGCCTTCACGGCGGAGAGTTTAGCAAAAACCATTGGCCAGCCCGCCCAAGCAGAACTTGTTTTCAAAATTCTGGAACATTTGGCCGCCAATCCTAGTCGCCAAGTCAGCAAAACTCCGCGCAAGCCTTGGTCCAACTCAACCTACCAGCAGGTGCCTTAAAGCTCACCCACCCCATCTGGATTGCGTAATTAATTTTCATCATCCTTCACCGCTCATGCCCTGCCTCGCCCCACTTCAGCGTCGTCAGCTCGCTCGAAAGGACAGTTGCAGAGTGGGGATAATTTCGTATCAAAATCTAATATGTCTAACCTGAGAAAGCCCCTTTTGGTTTCATTGCTCGCGATCCTCGCCTTCGCCGGTCTTTCCGGCTGCGTGCCACCTAAGCAGGATTCCTCAATTCCGTGGAGCCGTCCCGCCGACTGGGAAGGCCGTATTCCTGGGATGGGCAAGTAAGGCGCGGCCGACCTCGCGCCATTTATCGGCGACGTCATGACCACGCCTGCCGCCAACGCTTCGTTCACGCCCTTGCCGGGCCACCTCTATGTGGTGGCTACCCCCATCGGCAATCTGGGCGATCTCACGGATCGCGCCCGCGCCATTCTGGGAGCCGTTGATGTCGTGGCCTGCGAGGATACCCGCACCACCGGCACGATGCTAACGCGACTCGGCCTGCATCGGGAATTGGTCCCGTATCACGATCACAACGAGACCGAGGCGGCCGACAAGTTAGTTGAACTTATTAGCCAGGGAAAATCCGTCGCTGTCGTGAGTGATGCGGGCACGCCTGGCTTGAGTGATCCGGGTTTTCGAATCGTGCGCGCTTGTCGCCGCCGTCAGCTGCCCGTCGTCCCGGTGCCCGGTCCGAGTGCCGTTATCGCAGTCCTAAGCGCCGCGGGCTTGCCCACCAACGGCTTCTTGTTTGCTGGCTTTCTGCCACCCAAGACCGCCGCCCGCACGGCCTTTCTCGAAAGGCATCGTGATTTTGATTACACCATCGCGCTCTACGAAAGCTGTCACCGCATCGAGAAATTTGCCACGGAGATCGTCCATACTCTCGGGTCTGAACGGGTGATCTGCATCGCGAAAGAGGTCACTAAAATCCACGAAACCTTTCTGACCGGTTCGGCGGGCGATGTCGTAGCGCAACTGCTCAAGCTGAGCCTTAAAGGTGAGTTCGTCGTGCTCATTGCGCCGAAAGATTTCGTGCTCTAGCCATGACGCCCGCTGTCGCGATCATCGATATCGGGAGCAATTCGCTCAAGCTCCTCGTCGCTAATCGAGGACCAGCCGGTGAAATTAAAGAGCTGCAGAGTCAGACGATCGAAACGCGGATCAGCCAAGGTATCAGCCAGGCGGGACCTCGGCTCAGTGCGGAAGGAATGGCCAGTGGGCTTGCGGCTATTCAAGCATTGCTCGCCACGGCGGCGCCGTACGTCCCCGTTAAAATTATTCTTGTCGCCACCAGCGCAGTGCGCGATGCCACGAACGGCGCAGATTTTCGGGCCCGCGTTGCCACTGAGACCGGGCATGATATTCGCATTCTCACCGGTGAGGAAGAAGCGAAAATAATCGGGCTCGGCTTGAGCAGCGATCCGGCCTTTGCCGCTTTCAATGATTTTTATCTCTTCGATCTGGGCGGGGGTAGCCTTGAGTGCCTGCGTTTTGTCCAACGCAAAATCACGCAGGCCCTGAGCCTCCAACTCGGGTGCGTTCGGCTCACGGAGCGTTTTATTAAAGAGCCCGCGGCCCCTCTGCTGATCGCTGAGACAACGGCCTTAGCCTTACACGTGCGCGACGAACTTAAGCGTAGCAGTTTTCGTTTCCCCCTCGTTGCTCCACCCGCGATTTTTATGGGCGGCAGTATGCACACCGTGCGAGCATTGAAGGGCGCTCGGCATAATTTATCGTTCGCGGAAAGCCCACCGCTAATCGGTATTGAAACGATCGCTGACTTGCTCGACGAAATCAGCCCACTCAATCTGGTGGCCCGCCAAGCCCTGCCCGGGATGTCGAAGGCGCGCGCCGATGTCTTCCCCGCTGCTTTGATCACCATGCTGACGGTGGCCGACTACGCTCACCTCGATTGCTTTCACCACTCCCTGCACAATTTACGCTGGGGGCTAGCGACGGAAGCACTCGCTGGCTTGTAAATCGCACTGGGGCATTTCCCCTCAACTAGTCACTTTAGTTTCCGTAGCGCCGTCAGCATTTTCTTGAAATCGGCCGGCAGCGGCGCCGTCAAATCCATAACCTTGCTACTGATGGGATGGGCAAAAACCAAATGTTCGGCATGGAGCATGACCCGTGGCGGCACTGGCAATGCGGGGTTTTGTTTCCAGCCGTAAGTAGTATCGCCCAGCACGGGGTAGCCCAGCGACTTAAGGTGTACCCTAATTTGATGCGTGCGCCCGGTGTGAATACGGCAGCGCATGAAGGCCGCTTGATTCGCGAATTTTTTTTCGACGGTCCAATCCGTGCGTGAGGGCCGACCACCTTCGCCCGTGGTCATACGGTGCCGATGAACGGGATGCCGACTGATGCTTTGATCAATGCAGCCGCTATCTTTTTTAGGGACACCGGCCACCAGCGTGACATATTCTTTGCGCAACGTGCGCGAGGCGAATTGATCAGCCAAGGCGCGGTGCGCCGCATCGTTTTTCGCGACTACGATCAGACCAGAGGTTTCCTTATCTAAGCGGTGCACGATACCTGGGCGTTCGACGCCGCCAATGCCGCTCAAACCACCGGCGCAATGCGCGAGGAGCGCATGCACCATCGTATCTTCGCCAGTACCAATGCCGGGATGGACTACCATGCCCGCGGCTTTGTTGAGCACGATCATGTGCTTATCTTCAAAAATAACCTTGAGGGCGATGTCTACCCCGCGGATCTCCGCTTGGACTACTTCCGGAAATGACCACGCGATGCTCTGGCCAGCTTTAACCTCCTGACTCTGCTCAATTACCTGGCCATCAACTTTGACGCGACCGGCCTCTAACGCCCGCTGAAAGGCGGAGCGACTATGTTCAGGAAAGGCTTGCGCCAGTACTTTGTCGGCGCGCTCGCGACGAATAGAGTCAGGGACGATGTAAACGGTGGGTTCCAAGTGAGCGGATGGTGCAGGACTATCGGTCGCCTGCAAGCTGCCTTCCGGTCAAAGCAAGGATGCCCTACCCGTTCAGGATCACATCAAGTTGGTCGAGCCAAGGCTGTTTTGTCCCAGCAGTCATACTCGCAACTTCAAAGCCATTGCGAGCGATACGCGCCAATTCCTTGCGCGTAAAACCGAGGCCATGCGAAATAGCCGAGTATTCCTCATTAACCGTGTTCGCAAAGCAAAGCGGATCGTCAGTGCTGAGCGTACAGCGAATGCCCGCCGCGGTCAGTTTACGCAGCGGGTGATGAGCCATGTCGGGCACAATTTTAAGGCCGACATTGCTGATCGGACAAACGTCAAAGGTAACGCCCCGATCGGCCGCCAGCCGCATGACCGCGGAATCCTCGCTGGCGCGAATGCCATGCTGGATCCGCGTTACCCCAAGTTGCTCAATCGCTTCCCGCACGCGGGCAGGACCATCAAATTCACCCGCATGACACTTCGTTATTTTGCCGGCCGCGCGTAGCTTCGCCCAGATTTTAGCGGTATCAGGTTCAGTCGGCTGGCCTTCAAAGCCATGGAGGTCGGTTCCATCAAGATTATCCCAGCGATGAAGTTCGTCGATGGTGGTACGCAGCGGCCCGGCAATATCCGTGCGCAACATGCCCGCAAAGACGCGCACCTCAAGTCCAACTGGGGCCGCGGACTTGATCGCGGCAATAATTTCCTGACCGGGTATATTGATGAACTTCGTCACCGGCAGGTGAAAACTTGTCTCAACGTATTTAACATTCTGCGCGACATGCTGAGCGAACATCACCTGAGCCGCTTCAAAATAGCGCTCGGCGCTGATAAACCACGGCAGCGCATGATTCAGAAGCTGTTTTTCAAAAGCAGGAAAATTTTCGTAGCGATACCCGCGTTCTCGAAATGCCGGAAATTCTTGGTAGGTATCCGGCTGCCATTTTCTCAATAATTCATAGGGCAGCGCACCCTCTACGTGGAGATGAGTCTCGGTCTTCGGCAGTGCCTGAATAAACGCGGACAATGATGCAGCAGGGAGCATGGAAGAAAAAGCGCCGATTAATATTTTCGAGCAAGCGACGCGTGATTGTATCCGCTTCAACCAGAAAATATCGAAAGATGCGTAGGCCGGATCCCTACCCCTTTTTCAGGAGTTGATCAGGATTTAGCTTCTTAAGTGCCGGCAACGTAAAGAGACCATCTTTACGAATAAGTTTCCCGTCGAACCAAATCTCCCCACCGCCGTACTCGGGGCGCTGAATATTTACCATGTCCCAGTGGACGGCTGATTTGTTACCATTCCCCGCCTGTTCGTAAGCTTGCCCAGGGGTGAAATGGAAGGAGCCGGCGATTTTCTCGTCGAAGAGAATGTCGCGCATGGGCTCGAGAATGTGCGGGTTAAAGCCAATGGCGAATTCACCAATGTAGCGCGCGCCGTCATCTGTATCGAGTATCTCGTTGAGGCGTTTTGTATTGTTACTGGTGGCCTCGACGATCTTCCCGCGTTTAAATACCAGCCGGATACTGTCGAATGAAGTTCCGAGGTAAATGGTGGGGGCGTTGTATTGAATAACCCCTTCGACGCTATCCCTGACCGGACAGGAAAATACTTCCCCATCGGGGATGTTGCGTTCCCCACCGCACGGGACCGCCCCAATACCCTTGAGGGAAAATCTTAAATCGGTGCCGGGACCCTTGAGGTGGACGCGGTCCGTCTTGCTCATTAAATCAGCGAGGGCCTTCATGCCCGGACCATAGCGTTTATAATCGAAGGTGCAGACCCGGAAATAAAAATCTTCAAAAGCGGCCGTACTCATGCCGGCCTGCTGGGCCATCGCGGAGGATGGCCAGCGGAGCACCACCCATTTGGTTTTGTTAACGCGGTAGTCCAAAACAGGCTTAAGCGTCTTGGCCACGGTTTGCGCCCGTGCCGCGGGAACATCGGAGGTTTCAAAAATATTTTCCGAGCCGCGCACGGCGATGTAAGCCTGCATTTGCTGCATCCGGCGGAGTTCAATCTCGGCGGTCACCGCGTATTGTTCCGCCGTCGCGCCTTGCAACAGTTCACGAGTAATGCGAGCCCGCTGGACATTGACATAGGGCATGGCCCCGCAATTTCGGGCCGCGCGCACGAGTGCGATGGTAAAAGCATCAGGCACATCGAATGCGTCGATCAGGACGCGCTCACCTTTTTTCAAGGTGGTCGAAAAGCCGGTCAACACCTCGGCGAGTTGGGTATAACGGGGATCACTCATCGCGCTACTTTCGCGACGGCGAGAAAACGTACAATCCGAAAAAGATCCCGTCGGCGCCGAAACCTTCCTCCCAAAAAATGGCGCGCTTAGCGACGAGGGCCGAACGTCTCCCCGTGGGGGAAACATATCTTACTTACCGCCTCCTGGAAGTCCGCCGCGCCTCGTAAAATATCAATTTCTAGGCGTAGATAATAACAGGGAATAGTGATTTTCTCACTCGCGTTGATGCGCACCGCATCTTTTTCCGTGGTGATCATT
>NEUY01000049.1 GCA_002304425.1 Opitutia bacterium Tous-C10FEB | reverse complement strand
CTCGACGGGCTCGTGCAGGCGGACAACCTCATCACTCTTTTCGAGTACGCCCTGCAAAAAATGCTTCAGCGCCAACTCGCGCTTGCCGCCAACCCCCGACCCCAATTGCAGTATGATTCTTTCGGTGCCGTTCGCCGGGAGATCGCGGTTGTGCTTTCTGCTCTGGCCCACCACAGCCCAAAAAAATCTCCGATCGCCTTCGCTGAGGGCGCCGCTCAAGTTCCGGTGATTCGTGACTTTCTCACTTTGCTCGAACCAAGCGCCTGCGGACTCAGCCAGATAGATCGCGCCCTCAACAAACTCGCTGTGAGTGCTTGGCCCATCAAGCAACGCGTCCTCGTGGCCGCTGGCCACGTCATCGCGAGCGACAGCACGATCAGCGTCGAAGAAGGCGAACTCTTTCGTGCGATCGCCGGGACGCTCGACTGCCCCATGCCCATGCTGGGCCTTGCAAGCTAAACCCCTGACTTTGCCCAGTCCCGTGACCCTCGCCGAAAAGCAGCAACAGTTAATTGCCGATTATGTTATTATAGAAGATGCGCAAGAACGCCTCGCGGCCATCGTCGACCGCGCCCGCCGAATTCCACCGCTCGCCGCCATTGACCGCACGGAGGCCAATCGCGTGCAGGGCTGCATCTCGCTGGCGTGGATTGTAGCGGAGCAGCGCGCGGGATGCTGCTACTTTCGCAGCGATGCCGATTCACCCCTAGTGCGAGGCTTGCTCAAGCTTCTCTGTGATTTTTATAGCGACGCGCCTCCCGCTGAGATCACGGCGACTGAACCAATGCTTTTCGAAGCTCTGGGGCTCGCCCGCAATCTCTCCCCCACTCGCCTAAATGGTTTGCGCAGCGTCCGCGCAAAAATCCGTGAATACGCCGACCACTGCAGCGCTTGAACGAATGCACTGTACTGCGCCGGAAACTTGCGCGCGGCCGGGGCGTCATTAGGGCAGCGACCTTTTCAAGGCCTCTGCCCCATCCGGCCATTCACTGCCACGGCGTTTCGACCAAGCTCGAGGATTATTTCCTCAGCCGACGCCAATTCCTCAACTGAGTAGGCTTAGGCATGGGGGCAACCGCACGAATTAAGACTCGATCGATTTTTTGTCCGGCCCGTTAGCTGCGCTGTCTTCCACCGTCCAACCTTTGATCGCCACCGGCTCACAGGCTTCGACAAAGCGCCGGCCTTGCTCGAAGCCCCAGAGCCAACACGCGCCATCGTGGCGATCATGCACTAATAAATAATCCGGGGCCGTCGCATCACTTTCCGTGGCGATGCTGAATTGATTTTCAGTCAATCGCTCCAGCACACCCCTGAGTTTTTGCAGCAGTGGAGCCGTTTCAAGGGTAACCTTCCAATTACGCGCTAGCACCACGGGATGCCGGCCCACAAAATAATATCCGAAAAAACGCGGTGGTTGAAAATGTCCCGCTACGCCCAGTTTTTTTACGTGAGCCTCAACGGCTGCAATAAACTTAACCCGCCACGCCAGGTCACGTGGCAGTCTGATTTCAGGGAGATCAATGAGGAGTTGGTCGGGCATGGCTAAAAATTAATCGGCATCCTCCTTAACGGCTCTTTTGGCCGCGCCGTTAGCTTAGGTTTAGGCGCCCAGTAGCGAGAAATTCTGCGCGGCAAAAATAGCTAAAGTTTTACCCGGGCTGGTATGAGTCGTTTGCGTCGCAATGCTATGTCTGCTGGTTGAGCGGTGGCTCCGCTCTACGAGACCCCTCAACGTGGCCATTTCGATGCACTGGTTCCCTGTCGTACCGTCATTGATATCGATCTGCGCCGACTCCAAATACGCAGAGGTCGGCGCGAAACGGGAGGCTATTTCCCTAGCGCAATCCGCCGCACCACCTCGCCGGCAGCTGCAAAGCCAAATGCACCCGTGATAAACACCGCGGTGCCAAAGCCCGTAGCACAATCTAGCCGCAGATTTGACCCCTCTTCTGGTTCAGTGGCGCAGGTGCCATCAGCCCAGGGATAGATGGGTTTCTCCTGTGACGAAACACAGGGGATTCCATAGTCATGCCCCTCGCCTTTCGCGAAACCATAATCGCGCCGCAATTTCTTGCGCACTTGTCGCAATAGCTCATCGCCGTGCGCCCCGCCAAAATCGGTCACGACAATTCGCGTGGCATCACGACGACCACCCGCTGAACCTACGGTTAACACTGGTAGCTGTCGCCGCACACATTCCGCAATAATCAGCGCCTTGTTGGACATTAAATCGATGCAATCCACCACCCAATCATAGCGAGTGGCCAACAATTGCTCGGCGGTTTTGGCGGTAAAATATTCGCTCTGCGCAGTGACGCGGCAAGCGGGATTGATTAACTGCACCCGCTCCGCAATCGCGATGACCTTGGGCCGGCCAATGTTGCCATCGAGCGCAGGGAGCTGACGATTAACGTTAGTCAGACAAACATCATCGAGATCAATCAAGGTTAAGGCGCCAACGCCGGAGCGCGCCAAGCCCTCGGCTACCCATGAACCAACGCCCCCGACGCCGATAATCGCTACGTGTGCGTTGTGCAATCGGGGCAGCGCCGCAGCGCCATAGAGACGAGCGAGACCGCCGAAGCGTTGGAGATAATCATCAGTCACGCAGGCAGAGCTAGCTAGGCCCACGCGTAGCGCCACTCATTTATTACCCAACGAGTCATCAGGGCATATTTCCCTAAAAGCCGAGCTGGTTAACCGCCGCGATCGCTTGCTGCTGACGCGCGGGCCCAGCACCGCGAATTAACTGATAAGGCAATTGCCGCCGTTCTAGCGCCTCCCGCCATAAATTAAAACAGCGGGCGCGGTCAGCGAGATCAGGAAAAGCGCGCTGCGGATCCGGGGTAAATGGCACATCAATATCGAGCAAGAGATACAGGGTATAATTTGACGCGCGCCGTTCCGCTTCAGCGCGTATATCCGCCGGACAGGCGCCGTAAAGTAAGTCACTCCAAAGCACCGTCGTCAGCGCCTCGGTGTCGCAGAGCACGAGCGGCGGCGCCAGCGCGACGGCCGCGTCTTCCCGTCGCCATTGCTCGCGCGCAATCATCGGGATATTCGCCAAGGTAATCCCGCCGTGTTGGTCCCAAAACTCACGCGCATACTCAGCGACTACGGGGGCATGAAAATGGGCGCCCAACTGCTGCGCGAGTTGCGTTTTCCCCGTAGATTCCGGCCCAAATAAAGCGATCCGTTTCATGCGGCGACCTTGCTTTGCCGCCACTCGCGCCAACCCCAGAGCGACATCCCCCAAAAGATTAGGTAGAGCCCGCTCGTCAGCCGCAAATCTTTCACCCAATAAACGCCCACGGCTACCGTGTTGACGAGCAGCCAGCCCAGCCAACATTCCCATTTTTTTCGCGCCTGCAGCCACTGGGCAATTAAACTGAATATCAGAATGAAGGCGTCCCACCACGGCAGCGCCGCATCGGTCAGACGATGCATACCCCAGCCCCAGGCCGACGTCAGTCCGGCACCCACGACCAGCCAGCCGACCCTCGCTGTCGGACTTAAACCGGTCACCGGCAACCCCCCGGCGCGGGCAGAATCGGCGGTCCCGCCCCGCGCCCAGTGCCACCAGCCATAAATCTGAAGGGCAAAAAATAAAATCTGCAGAATCGTATCGGAATAAAGCTTAGCTCCATAAAACACCCACGCGTAAATCCCTACCTGCACTAAGCCAACCGGCCACCCCCAGAGCTCTTGGCGAATCATCAACCGGACGCCGATAACGCCCAGCACCGTGCCCATAATTTCCCAGATGCTCATAATCAATAAAGGTCAGCGCGGGGGGAATAAATATCGGCAGCGGTTCGTTTAGCCTCCAGCTAAATAGGCCTCCATCGCCTCACGCGTCAGCCGATGACCAGCGGCACAACGCGGACATTCCACGCGGATTGATTCCGCCTCGCCAAAAATACCCACGGGATCCGCGCGAAAAGCGGGGGCGATCGCGCCCAGAATTTTCGATTGAGTGCAACCGCATTGCCAGCGGTAGAGCCGCTGCTCAATCCGCGTCAAGATTTCGGCCTGGGCCAGCGCGCTGACGCCCGCTGCGGCGACGGCGTTAAACCAGGGTGCATCATAATCAGGATGTGAGACGAGCAGCGCATAATCATCGTTCCCGAGGTGGAAATAACGCACCGGGCATTGTTCACTTTGAGCATAATAATCCGTGGCCGCGAGCAACGGATCATTCCCAATAAAATTAATCACGCTCCGCCGAGTCTCCGCGCCGCGGCGTGGCACATTGTCGCTGTAGAAGGTATTACGCTCGGCGACCTTAACATTTTCCGTAAAAAGCCGCCCGGTGATCGTGCAGTCCTCGTTATCCATCGCGAGAAACACATTGAGCCGCGGCGCTTGAAAATTAAGCGACCAAGCCAAGTGCTCATTCAGCGGTCGCGCCGCGGCATGGAGCACACCCGCCACGAGCGCCTCTTTAAAAATAGCTGCCTGCGTCGACGGATAGCGCAAATGCTGGTCCGCCAAATGCAGATAATAATCCGTAAACAAAGGGGTTAAGTCTGCCCGTACGAGCAGCACATTGCGGTGACGGATAAAATCCACCGTGACAACGGCACCTGAATCGGTCGCTAACTGGTCTGGCGGCATCCCACCCAGTGTATGAATAATTCCTGAATGTCCAGCGAGGGTCGTGCTCGCACCTACGCAGGTTAACTGACCGAAAGAGCGCAACCTTGGGGCCCCTCTGCGCCCCAGCCATTAGCTCCGTCAGTTCGCCTTAATCACACCCTTACTCTGCAACTTTTTTACCTTGGGCTTAATCACGAAAGTACAGTAACCGGCGTTGGGATTCTGGTTAAAATAATTTTGGTGATAGTCTTCCGCGCGCCAAAATTTCTTGAGCGGGACAATCTGAGTCACAATGGCGTCTCGATAGCTGGCTTGCGCCGCCTGCTGCGCGCGTTGGGCCGCTTGGTGCTGCGCCTCATTATGGAAAAATATGACCGAACGATATTGGTCACCGTGATCAGCTCCCTGCCGATTGAGCGTCGTGGGGTCGTGCGCCTCAAAGAAAATCTCGAGTAATTTTTCGTAGCTGATGATCGCAGGGCTAAACTCCACTTGGATAACTTCAGCGTGGCCCGAGCCATGACTGCAAATATCCTCGTAAGTGGGGTTTTCAGTTTTTCCGCCCGAATATCCACTGACACTGCGCAGCACCCCAGGAACGCGCTGAAATACCGCCTCTATGCACCAGAAACATCCGCCTCCAATCGTCGCAAATTCGGTGGAGGACGCCGCGGGGGATTGAGCTGAAATATTCATAGCAGAAAAAACAAAACTGAAGGCAAGGAGTGCGCGAAGTTTCATCATTAGGCCATTAAGCTAGTCCATTATCGCGCCGAATCAACCCGCGAGGTTATTTATTCCGTAAATCTTGTCTCTGAGCGGCAACCGTGATTACTTCTTAAGAGGCCCCCTTTAATTTCACGACCCGCGGCTATCTATGGAAGACTCACGCATCGATAAATGGCTCTGGAGCGTACGCGTTTTCAAGACTCGTCCCCTCGCGATGGAGGCATGTCGCCTCGGCAAGGTTCTCATGGGCGAAGTCGCCGCCAAACCCAGCCGAGACCTTCGTATTGGCGATACGGTCACCATTCACCTTGGGACAATCACCCGCACCCTGAAAGTTACCGCGCTGCCGCCCTCCCGCGTTGCCGCCAAACAGCTTCCCGAATTTATCACCGACCTCACCCCACCGGCTGAATACGCCCGGGCTAAACAAGCTGCCGTCGAGCATCAACTTGCCCGCCAACGCGGCCTCGGCCGACCGACCAAAAAAGAGCGGCGCGATATGTCGGACCTTTTCGGCTTTGATTAAAACTCAACGACCCCGCGACTGAACAAAGCAACCCTCCGTCCACTTAGCGCGTTAATTTACGGTACTTGATCCGATGAGGCTGATCGGCATCGCGGCCTTTGCGCTTCTTAAAATCCTCGAGGTAACTCGTATAGTTGCCCGCAAACCAATGCACATGACTATCGCCCTCGAAGGCCATGATATGGGTCGCGACCCGGTCGAGAAACCAGCGATCATGGGAGATAATAACCGCGCAACCGGCAAAAGTTTCCAGCGCTTCTTCCAGCGCGCGAATAGAATTCACATCGAGATCATTGGTGGGCTCGTCGAGCAGCAGTAGATTAGCCTCACTCTTAAGGACCCGCGCCAACAAAACCCGATTGCGTTCGCCCCCAGAAAGCACGCCAACTTTCTTTTGTTGATCCGCTCCGGTGAAGCCAAATTGCGCGCAATAGGCGCGACTATTTACTCCGCGCGAGCCAAGCGTCATGATTTCTTGGCCGTCGCTAATCACTTCCCAAATCGTCTTGTTCCCCTCCAGCGAATCGCGCGATTGCTCGACGTAAGCGGTTTTTACCGTTTCCCCCACGCGAAAGGCGCCCGCATCGGGCTTTTCTAAATTAGTAATCAATTTAAATAACGTCGTCTTGCCGGCACCGTTCGGACCGATAATGCCGACGATTCCTCCTGGCGGCAGAGAGAAATTAAGCTGATCGAAGAGTAAATTATCACCGTACCCCTTGGCCACTTGTTGTGCTTCGACGACGAGCGCCCCGAGCCGCGGGCCGGGTGGAATAATGATCTCAAAAAGTTTTTCCTGCTCAGCCACATCTGCATTGAGCATCTGCTCATAAGCGTTGATGCGGGCTTGGCCCTTGGATTGACGCGCCCGGGCTCCCTGCCGAATCCAAGCTAGCTCCCGCGCCATCGCCTTCTGTCGCTTGCTTTCAGTGCGTTCCGCGACCACTGCGATTGCCTGTTTTTGCTCCAGCCATGACGAATAATTTCCCTTAAAAGGCAGGCCGGATCCGTGATCGAGCTCCAGAATCCAGCCGGCAACATTATCCAAAAAATAGCGATCATGCGTGACCGCGATGACAGTCCCTTCGTAACGACTCAGATGCTGCTCGAGCCAATTAACCGAGTCGGCATCCAGGTGGTTAGTCGGCTCATCCAGCAACAGGATCGAGGGTTTCTGTAGCAGTAAACGGGCGAGAGCAACGCGGCGACGCTCACCACCCGAGAGATGATCAACCATCGCATCGGCCGGCGGACAACGCAGCGCGTCCATCGCCTGCTCAATGAGGGGCGCGACATCCCACGCGCCGAGGTGGTCAATTTTCTCCTGGAGCTTCGCTTGCTTTTCAGAAATCGCGTCCTTGGCCGCATCGTCTTCCGCCGCGGAGAGTTCATCCCAACTCGCATCATAGGCGGCGGTCAGATCTGTGAGGTGTTTGACGCCCTCCTCAACGCAGGCTCGCACCGTAGACCCTGGGGTGAGCGCTGGCTCCTGTTGCAAAAAGCCCACCGTGTAGCCCGGCTCAAAGTGCACGCGACCTTCAATGTCGGTATCGATCCCCGCGAGAATCCGCATCAGCGAAGATTTGCCGGAACCGTTGAGACCGAGCACGCCGATCTTGGCGCCGTAGTAAAAAGAGAGCGAGATGTCGCGGAGGATCTCCTTGCGCTCGATTTTTTTCGAGACGCCGAGCATCGAGAAGATAATCTTAGGGGCTTCAGGAGTGGCCATGGCCAGAAAAGCTGGGCGTGGATCGCCAAGAGTCGAGTGCAAGTAATAATTGGGCGAAAAGACCCGTCGCCACCGCCCAGACCTCACCGCCACCGGCGCCGAGAGCGACCCGCCGCGGCGGAAGCCCCCCGACTCGCTCAGATTTCATAAAGGTGCAGCGGCACCGGATCGATAATTTTAGCTTTGGGCAATTGCTCGGCCAGTTGGGACTTGAACCAATCGCGGGCATCGGGATCCCCATGCGTCAGCACCACGCACCGCGCTTTGGTTTGCACGGCAAATTCCAAAAGCTCGCCCCGCTCCGCATGGCCGCTCAACTCAAAGCGCTCCACCCGCGCCTTAACCTTTGTCTTAACATCGAGAGCCGAAAACAGGAAATTGGCCCCCGGCTTCGTGGCCAATAATTTCCCGCCCGGCGTATCCGGATCACAATAACCGACAAAGCCAATCGTGTTATGGGCGTGACCCAACAAGCCCGAGGCGAGCGCATAACTTGGCGTGCGCTCCACCAACATACCGGAGCTAACAATATAAAGCCCCTTTTGGTGTGGCTCTTGGCCCGGGGTAATTTTGCGCGGCAACTTACCCAGTTTGAGGTCCTTCAAAATTCGCCGATCAAATTGCACGTCTTTCGTTTTCCGCGATACTTCATCAAATAATTCCGAAAGCCCGATCCCGAGGCCGCCCGCAAACATCGGGCAATCAATCAGCCGACCGAAGCGCCGCGCATCGTGAAAGACGGCGAGCAATTCTTGCATCCGGCCCAGCGCAAAGACGGGCAACAAAAAGGAACCGCCATTCGCAATCGTATCGTTAATCGAATCGATCAACCGCGCAATTTCATGCACGCGCTCTTTGCCGTAAGCGCGCTCCGTCATGCCGCGCGTGGTCTCGATGATCAGAGTATCAAAATGGCCAATCGGGAAGTGCGCCCCCTTCAGCGTGCGCAAATGTTCAAACAAGACATCGCCGGTCAGGAATATTTTCCGCAACCCGTGATGGATTTCGACCGCCGTGGCTCCCGCCACATGACCCGACGGGTGAAACATGAGCTCGATCTCGGTGCGCTTGCCTTTGATTTTCTTGATCTTCTTGAAATCAAGTCCGTTAAAACGATGCACGAGACCTTCAATTTCTTGATGGGTAAAAAGCGGGTAGCCGGGGATATTATCCTCCTCTTTCTGCTTCTGCATGACGTTGGCAGAATTATGCAGCATCTTCTCGATCAACATGCGACTCGACTGCGTCAGGAGCACGGGGGTCTTGGGGTGTTGGCGCATCACGACGGGGAGACCACCAATATGATCCAAATGACAATGCGTGATGATGATCAGGTCGAGATGGACGTCGCGCAGTAATTTGAGGTCGGGTAAGGCGCCGAGCCCAGGCGTCTTGGGATTTAGTCCGCAGTCGACTAAAATATTCAAATCGCCGATCTGCAAAAGCAGTGAGTTGGCGCCAATACCGCCCTGGCGGTTGAGATCAGTAAGTTTCATGAGATGGAATCAGCCATGGAGAGGCGCCGACTCGCCGCAAGCAAGCCCCCAGTTTTTTACGCAAAGGCTAAAGCGCTTAGGGGGCTGAAGTGGGACTAGACTGACGCCGGATTCACCGGGCGGGCGTTACGGGGCAACGCCATCGAGATGCAGCCGGCCGCCAGGACAAAGCTGCAGGCCCCCCACAAGCAGCCGAATATTCCTGCCCACTGATATAATACGCCAGAAAGGAGGCAGCCCACGAGTCGGCCGCCAGCATTAGCCATATAATAAAAACCTACGTTGAGGGCCACTTTATCGCCATCAGTGTAATCGAGAATCAGGTAGGAATGCACGGCGGAGTTAAGAGCGAAAATCACTCCAAAAATTGCTAGCCCACTGACAACCACCCAACCAGCCGGTGCGCCGAGAGTCAAAGCGAGCGGTACTCCTGCCGATACGGCCGCGAGCATAAAGGCCAAAACTAAAGCCGCGCCTCCCGCGGGGGCCCGCCCACGCCAAAGAACCGGTGAAGCACCCTGCACCAAGCCATAGCCGATAACCCAGAAGGCCATGAAGGTGCCGACCTCGGTAAAACTCCACCCCAACACACTGCGTAGAAAAACGGGCACGCCGACGACGAACCAAATATCGCGGGCTCCAAAGAGAAAAAATCTTGCGGCACAGAGCAGGTTAATTTCACGACTTTTCGCAAACAGCTCTTTAAAGCCCGCTTTGGTCTTTGCCTTGCCTAGTTCCGCTGGCAGCGAAACCCACGCGCCAATCCACACTAGGGCCAGTGCGCCAGCCATAATTTCCAGGGCCCCAGCAAATCCGGCCAGGGTGAGCAGAAAGCCGCCGAGGAAAAACCCCACGCCTTTCAGGGCATTTTTCGAACCCGTCAGCAGGGCCACCCAGCGAAAGAGCATGCCCTGAGCCCCGACCGGAACCAGCAGCTTGATGGCACTCTTGGAGCTCATCTTGGTCAAATCCTTCGCGATGCCTGACAGGGCCTGCGTTGCCATTACGTAGGCAACCGCCCACCCTTCTGGCCAAGCCGGATTCAACCGCGCGAGCAAGCCTAGCGCTGCCACCTGCAACGCCAAGCCCGCGATCAGCGTCACGCGCAGCCCAAGCCGACTCGCGAGCCAACCTCCGAACAAGTTAGTCAGGATACCGCAAAACTCATAGAGCAGAAAGAGCAAGGCTAGCGTCACCGGGCTATAGCCGAGATGAGAAAAATGCAGCAACACGAGCATGCGCAGCGCCCCATCTGTCAGCGTAAATCCCCAGTAAGCGCCGGTGACAAAAATGTAATTACGGATGTTCATGCAGACCAGCGATCAGCTTACGCCCCCAGCGATCGCGCGACTTTGCGGGCCAGTTCGGCCATTCGATTAGCATAACCCCACTCGTTATCATACCATGCGTAAATTTTTACGAGGCGCCGGTTCACCACCATCGTGGACAAAGCATCGATCGTCGCAGAGGCTGGGTTACCCTTGAAATCAATCGAGACCAGCGGCCGCGTCTCATAATCAAGGATGCCTTTTAGCGGAGCGATTTCGCTGGCGGCTTTAAGCAGGGCATTCACCTCTTCGGCTGTGGTGTCACGCTTCACTTGAAAAACACAATCGGTGAGCGATCCAGTCAGCAGCGGTACGCGGATGGCGTGCCCGTTAAGCTTACCTAGTAACTCCGGATAAATAAGACCGATGGCGGTCGCGCTACCGGTGGTGGTCGGGATCAGGGAGAGGCCAGCGGCTCGGGCGCGACGCAGATCCTTGTGGGGCGCATCGATGATGGTCTGGGTGTTGGTCGCATCGTGCACGGTGGTAATTGCCCCATGCTCGATGCCCAAACCTTCGTGGATTACCTTTACAACCGGGGCGAGACAGTTGGTCGTACACGAGGCGGCGGTGAGCAGTCGGTGCTTAGCGGAATCGTAGAGGTCGTCGTTAACCCCCATCACGATATTCAAGCTATCCCCGCCTTTAACTGGTGCCGCCACGATCACCTTTGAAACACCCCGCTCGAAATAAGGCGCCAGTTGTTCTGGTGTGCGAAACTTGCCGGAGCACTCGAGCACCAGATCAACCCCATAGTCAGACCACGGCACTTCACCGGGCTTGAGGTGACCCGTGACGCGAATAGGGGTTGGCTCAGTTCCGACGCGAAAGGCGGCCCCCTCGGCCGTCGCCACGTGAGCCCAGCGCCCCTGCACGGAGTCAAAATTCAGCAAATGAGCGCACGTGGCGGCATCAGCCTTAGGGTCATTGACCAGCACCCATTCAAATTCCGGCCAATGGGCGGCCGCGCGAAAAACTAGCCGACCGATACGACCAAATCCGTTAATCCCTATTCGCATTTTTTTCATAGATTAATCAACCACAGCCCCTGCGGCGACCCAGGACGGAGCCAGTCGCCCCGCCCCCTAACCGAACGGGCCCGCAACCGCCCAGCCCCCGCGCGACTAAAAATGGCGCCAATTTTGTGAGCCGTGCCCGGTCGCGCATAAACAACGGGACGTCGTCCACGCATTTTTCAAGACAGGCTAAGTTGACCTGCAAAGCAGGCGAAGGCTTGGCGGGTAGCATGTAGATCACCCAGTTACCTTGGCGCCGACATTGCACTAAACCGCGGGCCCGCAAATAAGCTAAATGCTTGGAGATCTTAGCCTGCGGCTCCCCTAGAATTGTTTGAAAATGACAAACGCAGAGCGGTCCAGGCATCAGCAAATGCAACACCCGCAAGCGCGTTAAATCCTGCAGGCTTTGGTAAATTTTTACTAATTCCACCCCCCATCTATATTCTCATACAAGAATATAGCTCAAGTCAGAATATCGGGCGTTACCGCGATGTAACCTCCAGCTTTTAACTTAAGCCCCCACCCCACCTCAGATATGCTTGGAATCGGCTTCGTCTTTTTTGACGTAACCACTTTCCTGCCGTTGGTGATTAACAGCATTTTTCTTAAGATATGCTTGGTAAACATCGTCCGGCGTCATGCCGAGGGTCTGCGCCAGCGACACCAGAAAGTGGAAAAGATCGACGACTTCTACCTTAGCGTTTTGCTCGTCGAATTTCTGATACTTTGCCCACCATTTCCAAGGCACACTATCAATCAACTCGGCCGTTTCTTGCTGCATGGCACGAGTGTAGTTGAGAATCCACTTCGCCTTTTCTTCGTCGGTGGGCGGGGGTAAATTCACTCCAATGCGCTTATTAAGCGTATCTTGCATACGAAAAATTTCCTCGAGTTTGTCCATGACGACTAACTTGAGCGCCACTTCCCCCTCTGGCAAGCCCGTCGCCCAGGAAAAATTAAGTTGCCCTGCCCGAGTGTATCCACGACTTTCACCAGCTATTGCCGCTGTCGAGCGAGATTTTCGAGCTCCAGCTGGCATCAACAACCCTGCGCCGCCACTCTTGGCAGGCGCTTACAACCAACAACATAGACATGTCATCCACAGAATCGTCCAATGCTCCTGCCGAAGCATCTGCGACCACCCCGGCGTCAAACGCCGAGTCCTCATTCGGCTCCACGCGCGGCTCTGGCCTAGCCCGCGGGAAAGCTAAGCGTCCGAGCGCCCCTGCTGCCGCTACCGCGGCCTCTGCCGAGTACACCCCGACCGCAATTGCGGTCGTGACCGCTCCGCGTGAATACCAAAATCCGTTCGCCCCGGTGGAAACACCCGTGGCTGTAACTGAATCCGCTGCCCCTGTCGCTCCCGCGCCAGTTGCGGTTGCTCCAGTTGCCCCAGTCAAAGTCCCGGCCGCGGTTATTGCCGCTCCCGTCCAAGTGGCCCATGAGGAGCCTGCTGAATTAAATATTCTCGAGCCCGAACAGCAGAAAACCGCGCCCGCCCAAACCTGGGAAAGCGAGGGGTTCCGGCCTGCCCGTGAGTCACGCAATGATCGTCCTCGGCGGGAAGAAGCCCGCCGCGAGGAACCCCGGCGCGCCGCAAGCCCCGCCCAAGAGCCGTTTGATCCAGCCTCGATTCCCGAGAAATTCATCTACGTGCGTCCCGGCTACAATTATGTACCCACACCGTCTAACTTCGGTGGGGCCCCACGCGAGAATCGCTCGACTCGTCCCGCTGCGCCGGATGCTCCCGCCGCTCCACGCAGCGCCGCGCCGGCTCCATCGCGGGGATTTTTCAGCTGGCTGAAATCTCTCTTCACGAGTTCCTCCAGCGCCTCAGCTTCTGCCGCGGCGCCATCAGGGGATCGCGCCTACAACCGCAACCGCGGTGATCGCGGGCGGAGTTCCCACGGTGGCAGCGGTGGTGGTGATGGCCAACGCCGCCGCAGTCGCGGTGGTCGCGGTCGGAGCCAATCCCGCGGTGACTATCGTGGCGGTGGCGACCAAGGCTCGAGTCAGGGTGGCGTCTAAAGCCACTTAACTCTTGCCAACGCGCCCCGCGCGAATCGCATTCAAAGCGTCTGCCTTAGGGTAGACGCTTTTTTATTGTCGCTGACCGCAGCGCGTCACGTTCAACTCGCATTTTCCCTCTCACCCGATGGCTGATCTCATCATTCACGGCGGCAAACCCCTAAGCGGCACGATCACGCCCTCAGGCAACAAGAATTCCATCTTGCCGAT
>NEUY01000048.1 GCA_002304425.1 Opitutia bacterium Tous-C10FEB | reverse complement strand
GCCCTCTCGCGATCTGGCCTTACTCGAAAGTCTGTGGCGTGAATCCATCGATCGATTCACTCTGCCCAACGGGTTGACGGTGCTACTCAAGCGCGATGGCGCGGCCCCGGTTAGCTCGGTGCAGGTCTGGGTCAAAACGGGTAGTATCCACGAGGGTGGGGCGCTCGGGGCCGGCTTGTCCCACTATTTGGAACACATGCTCTTCAAGGGAACCACGCGCCGGGCGGGCCGGGAGATTTCGGCGACGGTGCAGGCCCATGGCGGCAACATCAATGCCTACACGACTTTTGATCGAACTGTTTATTATATCGATTTGCCCTCTGAGCATACGGGGGTGGCGATCGATCTTCTCGCGGATATAGTTTTGCACTCGACGCTGCCGGCTGCGGAGGTGGCGAAGGAAAAGGAAGTGATCTTGCGAGAGATTGAGATGTGTCTAGACAATCCTGACCAACGGCTCACGCAGGCCTTGTTTGAGACCGCCTTTCACGCGCACCCCTACCGCCAGCCCATTATTGGCCACCGCGAGATTTTCGCGGCCTGCACGCGGGAGGACCTCGTAGCTTATTATCAGGCCCGTTATGTGCCGAACAATCTCGTGCTAATTATTGCGGGTGATTTTGACGTGGTGGCGACGCGCGCGGCCATCACTCACCATTTTGGCTCAGCCCCGCGCGCGCGGCTGGCGCCGGTGTTAGTGCCAGCTGAGTCGGCGCAGCTGGCCCGGCGTGAGCAACATCTCTACGAAGACGTGAAAGTTTCCCGGGCGGGTCTTGGCTGGCCAATCCCTGGACTCACTCACCCTGACGCGCCCGCGCTTGATATGCTCGCGCTCGTTTTGGGCCACGGTGACAGTTCACTGCTTTGGCAAAGTATGCGCGAACAAGCGCGCCTCGTCCACACGATCGATGTCATGGCGTGGAGCCCAGGCACGTGTGGCTTGTTTTATATTTCATATTTAGCCGACCCAGCTAAACGCGCGGTGGCCGAGCAAGCCATCTTGCGTGAGCTTGCTCGCTTAGCGACCAAAGGCTTTCGACCCGCGATGCTGGCGAAAGCCGTGCGTCAGATGGTGACCTCGGAGGTCAACATGCGTAAAACCATGTCGGGGCAAGCCTCACGGCTTGGGGCCGGCGAGGTGGTGGTGGGGGATATCAATTATACCCGCACCTATTTTGAGCGGTTGTGCGCTTTAAAGCCGGTTGATCTGCAGCGCGTGATGAAAACTTACCTCGAGCCTGAACGCTTAACGGTCGTTTCCTCAAACCCCGTCGCTTCTGTTGATGAGACCGCCCGACCCCCGCTTGCCGCGAGCGCAGCTTCTCAGAATTTCTCTGAAGTGAGGCTGCCGAATGGGGCTCGTTTGCTGCTCCAACCGAACAAGCATTTGCCTAATTTACACCTGAGGCTCGCTTTCGCTGGGGGGCCGTTATTCGAGCCCGCGGACAAACGCGGTCTCACGGCGCTCCTCGCCACCTTATTGGTTAAAGATACTCAGCGCCGCACGGCGGAAGAAGTTGCTCGGGCGATCGAAGGGGTTGGCGGGAGCTTTCATGAATTTTCCGGTAATAATAGTTTTGGGCTGACCGCGGAGGTTTTGCCCAGCGATATCACCTTAGCGCTGCAATTGCTGAGCGATGCGATTTTGCGGCCAGCGTTCAAATCAGCGACGCTGGAAATTGAAAGAGAGTCGGCACTGGCCTCGCTGCAAGAGAGTCTCGACGATGTCGTGTCGGTCGGACGAAAAATTCTGCGGGCCAAATTCTTTGGTTCGCATCCCTTTGCCATCGAAAGCGGGGGTGACGCCGCGGGTTTACGGGCGATCGCGTTAGCCGATCTGCGGGCCCTGTATCGCCATTTAATTGTATCGGGTAACGCCGTGCTGGCGGTGGCGGGTGATTTTGAGCCTAAAAAATTAGGCCCAGTGCTGAAAGCTTTCCTCGCGAAATTACCGTCGGGGCAAGTGGCCCAAAGACCGGCGAAAATAATCAGTACGGTGGGTGATTTTATTGAGCGACAGCCGCGACAGCAGGCGATCGTTTTTCAAGCATTCCCCGGCCCTGGGCTGCAGTCTCCCGATTATCCGGTGAGCGAAGTGGCCGACGAGCTTTTCAGTGGAATGTCTTCGCACCTGTTTGAACGCGTGCGGGAAGAGAAAAGTTTAGCCTATTTTGTTCGCTCAAATCGTATGGTGGGTCTCGAAGTGGGGCTCTTCTATTTTTATGCTGGCACGAGTCCTGAACGCTACCCCGAGGTGTTGGCAGAATTAGATGTGGAGATTTTGCGGGTGCAGCAAGGCAGAGTAACCGCCGAAGAATTGCGGCGGTGTCAGATTCGGCTCAAAGCCGGCAAGCGGATGAGTCAGCAAACTAATTCAGCGCGCGCCATGCAGGCGGCGTTGAATGCAATCTATGGTCAGCCCGTCAACGATGGACCGCTCTACGAAGCCCGCATCGAGGCGGTCACGTTATCTGACTTGCAGGCGTTCGCCCAAAAATATTTTCAGCGCTCGCAGCGGGTGCAGCTCGTAGTGAAACCATAAAGCGTGAGCTGCCTAATTTTAGGCTAACGCACCGCTCGGCGATGCGCGGGCGGGCGGCTAAATTGAGCGGGTTATGAAATTAAAATCGCTTCGTTTCCTGATCGTGCCGGGTCTTCTGACACTGGCACTGGCATTCCTCACTCCCATCGCTTCCGCTCAAGACAGTGCCGCAAAACCGGCTAAGGCTCCGAGCAAGGCTAGTCTAAAAAAATATGACGCCAACGGCGATCATCAGCTCGACGAAGCTGAGACCGCCAAAATGAAGGCGGATGCTCACGATAAGCGCGCCGCTCAGCAGGCCGAGAAATTGGCTAAATATGATGCCGATCATGATCATAAACTCAGTAAGGAGGAAACCGCCGCTATGAAGGCTGAGCAGGAGGCCGCCAAGCAGGCCAAGCTTGCCGCCAAGACGGCAGATAGAAATTAAGGCGGATGGGTTTGAGGCGAGCACAACCTGCTGGTGTATCCAGTGGGTTGTGCTCGTTGGGCTCAGGCCCGTGGCAACTTGCGAGCACTCACGCGCGCTCGGCGCTTATTTTTTTTCCAACAAACCGCCGCTCCACTTAAGTTTGGCGCGCATGACTTCAAAATGGGAGTAATCGCGGCGCTGCACGAGATTTAGAGTTAGGGGCGAGACGGTGATTTCGATGGGGGAACCTTCTGACATCACCAAATCACGCTGCCCATCCATCGCGACAAGCAGGCGGGAATCCTCGCTCCGATTATAGACAGATAGCTTAACATCGTCGCGAAAAATAATCGTGCGGTTGCTGAGAGTATGTGGACAGATCGGAGTCATCGCAATCACGCCCGCAGCTGGGTGAATGATCGGCCCGCCGGCCGCCAGATTGTACGCCGTCGATCCTGTGGGGGTGGAGAAAATGACGCCGTCGCAATAATAATCCGTGACGAGCTTCCCGTTGGCAAAAACTTCTAGCCGGACGAGCCGAGAATTGGTCGCATTCTTGATCAGCACATCGTTCAGGGCGATATCCCGATGGCGCGGGCCCGTTTTGCAATCCAGCAGCGCGCGTTGCGCGATGCCGTAATCACCGGTGAGCAAGGTGGCAAATTGGCTGCGGGCTTCATCCGCGGAAAAAGTAGTGAGAAAACCGAGCCCGCCTTGATTGACGCCAATGATGGGAATGCCTTGGCGCGCCGCACCGCGCACGACTCCGAGGAGGGTGCCGTCACCACCAATCACACAGCAAGCGTCACAGTCTTTAAAATAGCCGCGGGGCAATTTGCGATCCCCGGTGAGCTTAGTTTTCTTAATGCCTCCCTGCCGCGCGATGAGGAGCAATTCGTTCGCCAACTCGGCCGCGCCTGCTTTATCGGAGTTATAGACAAAAGCTAATTTACGAAAGGGAGGCATGGGGATGTCCGATTGATTACGCTGATAAAGGTGAAAAGGGGAAACCTATTTAATAAAAATTGCGCGAGCTGTTTACGTCATAGCGCACATTTTTAAGCCGTCGCCTTGGGGGAATTGGCCTAGGTGCGCACAGCCCTGAGCGTATTTCCCCTAATTGTTCTGGCCGATCTTAGGCGGGGGCCACGGTCTTAGTCAGCCCCAATAAATATTCGCGATTACCGTCGGCGCCATGAACCGGACATTCCATCTCGCCGATCAAGGCTGCGCTCAGCAATTCGTGCAACGCGAAGGCGCGCACTTCAGCGAGCACGCGGGAGCGGACGGCATCATCACGAATGATGCCTTGCCCCTTATCAACTTCGGCTTTGCCGGCCTCAAACTGCGGTTTAACTAGGGCGATGAGCGTGCCACCAGGCAGCAGAAATGGCCAGATGGCTGGGAGCACGCTTTTCAATGAGATGAAGGCGAGGTCCATAACCACGACATCGTAGTGCGTTCGCGGCAAATCACCGGGCTTCAAGTGACGAGCATTAATTTTTTCAAGATTAGTGACGCGTTGATCACGTTTGATTTTATCGTGCAGTTGTCCAAAACCCACATCCAGGCAAGTCACGCTGGCTGCGCCCGCTTGCAATACACAGTCGGTGAAACCACCGGTTGATGCGCCCACATCGAGGACATTTAAATCCAGCATAGAAGTGGGGAATTGCTCAAGAAACGCGGCAAGTTTCTCCCCTCCGCGACTGACGAAGCGAGGCGGCTGATCGATATTGAGCTCAAAATTTGCCGGATACTCTTTCCCCGGTTTATCGAGGCGTTCGGTGCCATGACGAACTCGACCAGACATGATCAGAGCTTTGGCTTGGGCGCGCGTGGGCGCGAGCGCACGTGCGACCAGCAATTCATCTAATCTCGACCGAGTAATCATCGGGCTAGCCTAGCCGTTGCCGCACGGGCGACCAGCATGTAGTGCGTCCACCGACTTGTTCGCGGACGAGCATTTTATGCGTGCGCGGGCACCGGCCGCCATCTGCCCAGCGGTGCCAGAAGAGCCAACTTTTCGGAATGTGGTGATTCAGATTTGGCGGAAGATACGTTCCCCGACCTGCAATCGTCTGCAGTGCTAAGCGACAGACTTGCTGACAGACACGATGGAGCACGCCCACCTCAGCTGAAGTCAGCGCGCCCGCTAATTTTTTAGGATGAATCGCCGCTCGCCACAGGACTTCGTCGGCCATCCAGTTGCCTATTCCAGGAAATTTTTCCTGCATTAACAGGACCGCCTTGATTGAAGTGCGACTTCGACGGCGCAGGAAAGTGCGCACTTCCTCGATCGTGAAAGCTTTCGACAATATGGGTGGGGCAATGCGCGTCCACCAGGTGGGTGGTTGGTGGCCAGTCGCGAACCGAATGCCGCCGAACATGCGCGGATCATTGAAGACGAGTTGGCGGGTGGCTTGCACCAGTACGCAGTGATCATGTTTTGTGGGAGTGTAAGACAGTGGCTCGGTGCGCAACTCACCACTCATGCCGAGATGAATCCCAAGCCAGCCCAGACTGTTTTTGGGTAGACCGCCTCCCTTGAAGCGAAACAGCATTTGCTTAGCCGCGGTCTCCGAATCGACCATCTGAGCGCCGCTCAGAGATTTTTTTAGTAAAGCCAGCTGACCATCACGGAAAACTTTTTTGTCCTCATGAAGCCGGAGGGTCAGCACTTTCGCGCCATGACCAAGGCTCCATCGTTTGCGGAAGAACTCTACTTCAGCTAACTCAGGCATTGGTTAATAAATTAATGTCTCTGTAAATGAGCAGAGGACGAGTTGGACGGCGGTCGCATTACTAACGGACTGACGGCTTAACGAAGCTCCCAGTCGTAGGGGTGTTTAGACAGTGCCTTGGTCCCGGTTGCGGTGACTTGCACGACGTCTTCCCAGCGACATCCTCCGAGTCCGGGGTAGTACAGACCCGGTTCTACCGTCATGACCGATCCATTTTTTAATGGATAGGGGGTGGTTGCCGCCATTCGGCCGGGATCATGGATGGCTAAGCCGAGGCCATGGCCGGTCCCATGAAAAAATCCCACGGAGCCGGTTTTCCCCCGCTTGGTCTCATAGCCGGCTGCCGCAAAGCATTGCGTCACGGCTTGGTGCACGAGTCGGCCATCTACGTTGGCACGGATCACCTTGGTCGCGCTTTGTTGGGCGGTCCGGACGGTGCGCACGAGTCTCTGTTGGGCCTCAGAGGCACCGCCTTTGAGGTAGGTGCGCGTCATGTCCCCGAAATAACCGGTTTTTACGACCCGCGGAAAAATATCGATGATGATGAGTTCCTTGGGCCGCAGCGGACCAAAGCCCCGTTCGTGGGGATCGCACGCTTGGTCGCCGCCGGCGAGGATGGTATCTTGAGGGTTGCCGCCTTGTTCGCGAATCGCGGTCTCGAGGGCGAAGCGCAGGCTTTCGGAGGTTAGGACTTTGCCTTGATAGAGCAGAGTGCGGCCCTTGATTCTGGCGGCGCGCAATACTTTTTCCGCAACGGTGTAGCCGACGGTACAGAGGCGGTTGCCTTCGCGGATGCAAGCGGCTTCCCACGCTGATTTAATTTCCCGTTCTGGGAATAGCATGCCGTTGGCAAAGGTGAGCTTCAGGCCCAGCGCGGTCAATTTTACATATAGGCCCGCGGGAAAATCGTCGGCCACGCGAAAATGTCTCAGGCGATATTCACCGGCGAGGGTGGCAATAATTTCGGCGACCCCGGCTTGGGGGCCGTAAAGATCTTGGGCGCGCGCTAAATAAATTTCGCGGGATAAGACGACATCGAAGGCGCTAGTTTTTTTGACTCGGCCAAATTCTAACGCGCTTTGGACTGAGATTTTTTTGCCCCGCACGCCCAAGGCAATAAAGGGGTCGTGCACTTCGACTCGACCGAAGTAAAGCATGTCAGCATTGGAATGAGTTTCGGCGTACAGCAGGGGGCTAGGGGTGAGGCTTTGCATAGAAGCAAATTGTGCGCTGGGCCGGCTAAGGCGAGAAACTTTACGGGATCGCTTGATCTCCTTTGCTAAGAGTAGGATTGAGTTTATTTTCTAAGATCATTCGCTAGAACTTAGTTCTAAAATTTTAAAAATGTTTTCCTGCTCGCGCTTAATTTCTTCGCTCCCGTTAGCCGCCGTTATGGTGTTGACCGCTTGGGGTGACTCGCCGCCGAAGCAGGCGCGCGGGGACAAGACGGTCGCCGATCGCTTTTCGATCAAGATCGGTGATCGCCTAGTGGCGATGCAGATCGCGGCGTTGCCCGCTGAGCTGCAGCAAGGGTTGATGTTCCGTCAGACGATGGGGAGTGATGAGGGCATGCTCTTTGTTTTTACGAAGCCCCAGCAGATGGGTTTTTGGATGCGCAACACGATCCTGCCCCTCGATATCGGCTACATCGACAGCACCGGTAGACTGAAAGAAATTTATCCAATGTACCCGCTGGATGAGAAGCCCGTAACATCGCGCAGTCACGCCATCCAATACTGCCTCGAGATGAATCAAGGCTGGTATGCGCGCCATGGGGTAAAAGCGGGGGCGGCGCTTGACCTCAAGGCTGTAGCGGCGGCGCTGCAGGCGCGCGGTCTCCCCGCGCTGGCCGCGGGACTGCGTTAACCTTCGCGATCGTTCCTCCGGCGCCGGTCGACTTTCTCCATTTTAAATTCATCCTTCGGGAGAATATTGTCGGTCACTACGACGGCGACGGGCATTTTAGTTTTTACCCACAGCTCGGATTCGCGGAAGTATTTAGCGCTCCCGCTCTCGAGCGCTTCGCCGATAGATTTTACGGGTAACAGTCGGCCGCGTTTCGAGGCATTGAAATCGTAGGCGCCTTTGAAGATGCGGTCAGTCGTTGAGTAAGGGCTAGCGTCTTCGGGGATTTGGACCACCCAGCCGGTGAGGTCCTGTTTGGGCAGTTTCCCCTCGGGGTCCGATAATAAAACAACAAACTGTTTTTTCGGGGCAGGCGGCTTGATGTCATCATCCGCATTAGGCTGCGTCACAAAATTAAGCTCATCCACGATCTCCCGCAACAAGGCGGGGTCGACTTTGTGTTTCTTGAGAATTTCAGCGACTTGATTGATTTCGATTTTGGCCATGGAAAATAGGGAAACGACGAATGGACACGAATGAACGCTAATGACAAAGCTAAATCATGAGCCAAAATTTGGACGAGCTGTTCGACGTGGTGGATGAGCAAGACCGGGTGACGGGTCAATTGGCCCGCCGCGAAGTGCACCGGCGCGGGCTGCGACACCGTGCGGTCCATTTGCTGGTGGTTAATTGTTCGGGTCAGGTTTTTTTGCAGCAACGATCCCTGCAGAAAGATCTGTTTCCTGGGCTGTGGGATTCTTCGGCAGCTGGTCATGTCGGGGCGGGCGAAGACTATGATGGCACGGCGCAGCGTGAATTGGCGGAGGAGTTGGGTTGCCGGCCCGAGCAGCCGCCTCGGCCGCTCTTCAAAATCGAGGCACGGGAGGAAACCGGACAGGAATTCGTCTGGGTCTACCGGGTAGAAGCAGAGGGGCCCTTCGTCCTGCAGGCCGATGAAATTGAAGGTGGGGCTTGGTTCACCGTGGAAGAAATAGACCGTTGGCATGCTACGCGGCCGCAGGAGCTAGCTCCGGCTTTCCTCTATCTTTGGCCCCAAGCCAAGCGCTGGCTCTAAGCAGGCCTACTCATGCCACCATGGCTAAGCTCGTAACAGACTTGCCTCTTCGGCCCTAGTAGAACCCGCCGCTGGCATTAGCGCGGCCGCTGGCTCAGGATGAATTCAAATTGCTTCTGGGAAAAAAGGCGGCGGGGCACGCGCCGTTCGGCTTCGCTGATTAATTTATCCCAGTCTACATCATTAGGGTTGAAAGGGTCCCACGAGGAGTTGTGACCATATTTTTTGGTCCACGTTATATTTTTGCCGAAGATATCAACACACACTTGGTGTTTTTTGCCTTCTGCATCTTTTTGCCACCAGCCGAATTCCATGGGGCCAAGCCATAACAGTTCCGCGAGCGGTCGCAAGCGCGGCGTTGTTCAATCCTTTTAGGCGATCGCGGTGCCTGCCCCGCAAACTAGCCTGCACTAATCGAAGCTACATACGGCGCGGGCCGATTATTAAGGCAGAGGACGAACCAAGCTTGCGGCGGCTGGAGTTGCCAGCTGCGACCTCAATTAGGCGCGAGAAAGTTCGGCGGCGCGACGGGCTCCAGCGAGAATGGCTGCCTGGATAGTTTCTCGGAATTGGCCCTTAGTCATAACCTGTAGGCCAGCGAAAGTTGTGCCGTTAGGTGAGACTACTTGATCGCGTAAAACTTCCGGAGTCGTGCCGGTGTGCGCGAGCAATTTGGCTGCACCGAGGACCGTTTCGAGCGCGAGTTTTTCAGCCACCGCTGGGGGCAGGCCAGCCGTAATACCACCATCACGCAGGGCGGCTACGAATTCAAAAAGGAAGGCCGGCCCGCTGCCGCTGACAACGGTGACTGCATCCATGTACTCTTCCGCTAAGGGGAGATGTTGTCCCAGGGCGCCGAGTATTTTAGTAACGATCGCTTGATCGCCGGCCGTCAGGGTACGGAGGAAACAGTAAGGGGTGATCGCGGCGCCGATGGCGGCAGGCGTATTGGGCATCGTCCGCACGATGTTGCGGGCCTGAGGAAAAAATTGAGCGAGTCGGTCTAATTTTTTCCCAGCCAGGACGGAGATGATCAGCTTACCGGCCGTTAATTCAGCAAGGCGGGGGTCGGCTCCGGCGAGCGATTGGGGCTTGAAAGCGACGACGACGGTAGCAGCGCTCGCGAGGAGGCGCGGGAGGTCAGGCTCGCAGCTGATCCCTGTGGCGAGCGCGAGCTTCTGGGCCGTCACCCCATGTTGGCTCGTGCAGGTGAGATCGCTCGGACGATAAGCCTGTTGGGCTAGCAAGCCCTTGACGATGGCGGTGGCAAGGTTGCCTGTACCAATAAAAGCGAGAGTGGGGGAGGACATCGTCATTAATTATAAAGCAGCTTGCTGACCTCGGCTGGGGGGCACCCGTAACCAAGCTCCTCAAGCTTGGCCATGGATTGTCGCTTCGCGGTCTGGCTCGCAATGACAATTCTCATGCGCGCTATGCCTATTCCCTACGCGATTACTTTACGCTCAAGTGGGTGGCGAATAGTGGCGATCGTCCCGCCGCCGAGTCGATCGGCTAGGACGACATCCCCGCCTAAATTACGCAGGGAGTGACGCGACACGGTTAAGCCCAGGCCAACTCCCACCGTGTGCTTGGTGCTGGTGAAAGGTTCAAAGGCGTGGTCGCGAATATCCGGGCTAACGCCTCGGCCCCGATCTTCTATATGAATGAGCGCGAAGCGGTCACCGTCGGCTCGATCGATAATCTCGGTTCGAATATTGATCATTCGTTTTTCGTCAGGCTCATCATGGTAGCTCTCCCAAGCATTGATGAGCAGTTTGGCAATGGCGTCTTCCAACCATTCTACATTAGTCGCAATAATCGTCTCAGTGGGTGGCTCCTCGATCGTAATCACCGGCTCAATTTGGTCATCACTTCGGTGGCGCCGGATACCGCTCTGAATCATGAGGGGCAGGCTAGTGCTAATGAGCGGGGGGCGATTTTTTACCACCAGGGTGGTGAGCTGCTTGATAATCGCCACGATGCGGTTGACGGCATCTTCAAGGTGATTGGCGTTTTTTTTCACAAATTCGGGTTTCTCATGGTAAACTTTAATGAGGTCGATGTAGCCCACCACCACGCCGAGTAGGTTATTGAGATTATGCGCGATGCCTTGCGTCACAGCTCCGATCGTCGCGTTGCGGCGTGATTCACCTAATCTCCGCTGCAAGTCGACGAGTTCGCGGTTGATCGCGACAAAACGCAATTGGGTCTGGATCCGGGCCAGCGTTTCATCGAGATCGATCGGCTTGGTAATGTAATCGACAGCTCCGACACTTAGGCCTTCGATTTTACCTTCCTTCAAAGTGTGCGCCGTAATGAAAATAATTGGAATGGACTGCGTCGCTGGGTCGGCTTGGAGGCTTTGGCAAATTTCGATGCCATCCATTTCGGGCATCATGATATCGAGTAAAATCAAGTCGGGTTTATCCTGCTTAACCAAATCCAAGGCTTCGCGCCCCGAATAGGCGCTGGCGACGATCATGCCTTCGCGCTCCAGCTTACGTTTAAGTAACTGAACGTTGATCGGTTGGTCGTCGACGACGAGAATTTTGGATCCGCCCATACGAGAGAGTGACAGTAATTCGTTCAGCTGATCGGGCTAGAATTTTTTAGCTTGATCGCTTAATTATATGCCGCCGCCGCGCTATGCTGTCGCCGAGCCTTGACCGTATTTTTCATTAAAAGCGCGACCGTCATTGGGCCAACTCCACCGGGGACCGGGGTTATTTTGCTGCACAATGGCGCTACCGTGGGGAAGTGCACATCACCGGTGAGTCGGTAGCCGGTTTTTTTGGTGGCATCGGGTACCCGATTGACGCCGACGTCGATGATTACCGCCCCCGGTTTGACCATGTCGGCCGTGACAAATTCCGGTTTGCCGATGGCGGCAATGAGCACATCCGCTAGGCGGGTGATGCTCGCTAGATTGGCCGTCTGCGAATGACAAATGGTGACGGTGGCATTGGCCCAAGGCTTGCGCTGCAAGGCGAGTAAGGCGGCTGGTTTTCCGACAATCAGGCTGCGGCCAAGCACCACCACATGTTTACCCGTCAAGGAAACTCCGGAGCGCTGCAGTAATTCCATGATGCCAGCTGGAGTACACGCGATGAATCCCGTATCGTCCTCTTGCGCTAATTTCCCCAGATTGAGCGTATGAAATCCATCGACATCTTTATGCGCGGCGATGCGACGGAAGACGGCGATTTCACTGAGGGGCTTGGGTAGCGGCGATTGCACTAAAATACCATCGACGCTGGGGTCGGCGTTGAGTTGGTCCACGAGCGCAAAAAGCTCATCTTGGCTAATGGTTACTGGCGGGAAGATCAGCCGGCTCTCGATGCCGATCTCAGCGCACATTTTCTGCTTTTTGGTCACGTAGGAAACGGAGGCGGGGTCTTCGCCGACGCGCACCAGGGCGATGCACGGAGGGCGCCCGGTGAGCTTAGCGACCTCGGCCTTGAGTTCAGCAATGAGCGTTGCGGCGATTTGGTTGCCGTCGATGAGTTCCATGAGAAGGGATGGTATCCGATTAATACGTCGGGCGCAGCAGAAAGACTTACTTTAATTGCATGGATTCGGCCGCAATCACGAGATCCTTGCCGTCAATGGTGCTGCGAAGGGTGCCGGTAATAGACAAATCGCGATCGACGTAATTTTCAATTTTATCGGTCAAGAGCAGGCGCTTGGTATCCACATAAGCAAAACGCCGCCCAGATGAATCGATCAGTTGATAATCATAGATCGGGTTGGGATTGAAGATGGCGCGACGCGCGAGCACGAGTTTGCCGGCAAAAAGTCGCGGCATCTCTGCCGTATCACCAGAAATGGGGACGGAATGTCCGGCGGTGGTGACGGGCGCGGTGGGTGCCGTCAGTTGCGACGCGCTTGGGGTTGGGGTGGTGGTCGATGGGGTGTTGGCGGTTTCGCCGATGGCCATGAAGCCCTGTAGTTTTTTCTCTAATTTAATTTGGGCCCACTCTCCATGCAGCCCGGTGATCTCTGTTTTATCACCTTTGGCCGCGACGGTGATGACGGTCGCATCTTTCCGCGGGCCGGAGTAGATGCTGGCGCCCTCGCGAACTTCGAGGCCTTTTGTAATATCGCGATTTTGCACATAAGCCTCGCAGGAGCCATCGACTTCGACGCGGCGCCAACCGCGGGGGGCTTCGCCTAAGGTCATCACCTCGGTGCCGGCTTTAAGGCGAGCAATAATCGGTGATTTTGCATCGGTCTGGACGAAGACGGCCGTGTCAGCCGTGAGGATTTCAGCCGCGAGGCGAGTGACCGTGAGCGTAAGAACTCCGGCTACACCCAAGCTGCGCAGAATTAAGTTAAGGACGGTTTTAGTTTTCATCGTGAGTAGAAGGGGTCATCTCGCGGTAGTGGACCAAGGGTACCGCGAACAAGGATTGGATCTCTTTCGCTGAAAGTTGTTTCACACCGCGAACCGGAATGCCTTTGAGGCGGAGTGCGCCGATTTGATAACGCCGCAGACGGCGGACCTGAAAACCCAGCGCGGTGAAGAGCTGGCGGATTTCGCGCTTTTTCCCATGGTGCATATGGACGTCCAGTTCGGTCGAGCTGCGATCTGTCTTGGGGTTGACGAGATTCGCCCGCTCCACTTTCAGATGCTCGCCTTCAATCACGACCCCACGCAAGAGTTGCCGCAGGCGGCCGGCGGGAAAGGGTTCTTCGAGCGATACATAATAACGCTTCACCACCAAATTGGAGGGGTGCATCAGCTTGTGCGCTAGGTCGCCATCGGAGGTCAGAATGACCAGGCCTTCACTATCTTTATCGAGCCGGCCGGCGCAGAACAAGCGGAGCTTGGCCCATTCTCGCGGCAGGAGATCAAAAATAGTTTGTTCTTCATGGGGATCACTATTGCTGCAAATCACCCCGCGGGGTTTGTGCATCACGAGCGCGATCTTGGGCTGAGGCTGGGAGCGCACGGCTTTGCCTCGCACGGTAACCTTGTCGATGCCGGGTTCAACTTTTTGGCCGAGCTCAGCTTTCTGTCCGTTGACATAAACTTCGCCCGCCACGATGGCGGCTTCGGCCGCGCGGCGTGAGCAGATGCCGGCTTCGGCGATGAATTTTTGAATGCGAACAGATTCCATGCAGTTCGGCTGAATGGCATGGGGGCGGAAGGGGCGCAACGAGATTCAATATCGCGAAACGAGGCTTGCCATGTCCGCTCACAACCGAGGTAAAGTTTCC
>NEUY01000047.1 GCA_002304425.1 Opitutia bacterium Tous-C10FEB | reverse complement strand
TTTACGATTAACAGTGGCACGGTGGTGTTGTGCCGCACTTTGTCGATCGTGCTACCATGCACGAGATCGCCGATGAGTTTGTGGCCGTGCGAAGCCAGGGCGATGAGGTCGCACTGCGATTCGGTGGCTATTCTGGCGATCTCGTTCGGTGGATTTCCCAAAGCCAAGAGGGTCGTGACCCGCAAGCCGGTGGCACGCATCTCTTCCGCCCGTGCCGCGAGGTAGGCGTGGTCCGCTATCATTTCTGCCGACTCCGTCAGTTTTAACTGCTCAAAATTTCTGGCGGCCCAGCCATCGGCGACGTGCAGCAGCAATAATTCCGCCCCGACTTGGCGGGCCAATTGACCGACGTGCGGTAAGAGGCGCTCATCGGCTTCCCCATTTTCCAAGGCCACGAGAATTTTAGTGTACATGCGAAATTTACGGACCGCCGATCAGACCGGAGAAATCAAGCAGCAGCTTGAGGTTTAGCCCGATAATAATCAGCGTGATGGTCCAGCCGAGCAATTTAACCCAAGTGGGATTGACGAATTCCCCCATCTTGGTGCGGTCGCTGGTAAAACGCATGAGGGGCCAGCAAGCGAAGCCGAGTTGTAGGCTCAGGCAGACCTGACTAGCCACGAGCAGATCCATCGACTTACTTTCGCCGTAGAGCCCGATGACCACCATGGCGGGGACAATCGCGATGGCGCGGGTGATCAGACGCCGCAGCCAAGGCCGCAGGCGCAGGTTTAGAAAACCCTCCATGACGATTTGCCCTGCGAGGGTGCCGGTGAGAGTGGCATTCTGCCCCGAGGCCAGTAAGGCCACCGCAAAAAGAATTCCCGCAAACGTCACGCCCAGAACCCCATCAAGCAAATGATAGGCAGTCTGGATTTCAGCGACTTCGGTATGGCCGCGCCCATGAAAAGCAGCGGCCGCCAGCACCAGAATGGCCCCATTGATAAATAGGGCGAACATCAGCGCGAACGTGGAATCGATGGTCGCAAATTTTATGGCCTCGCGCTTGCCGCCAGACGTCTGCTCATACTTTCTGGTCTGCACAATCGAGGAATGCAGATATAGATTATGCGGCATGACGGTGGCGCCCAGAATCCCGATGGCGATGTAGAGCATGGCGGGATTGCGCAAGATCTCAGCCGTTGGCACGAGCCCAGCCCCGACAGCCGCAAGATCCGGCTGCGCCAAATAGAGTTCGACCGCAAAGCAGGAACCAATCGTCAGAATGAGAGTGATGACCACCGCCTCGAGATAGCGAAACCCCTTATGTTGCAGGAGCAGCAGGAGCAGCACATCGGCCACCGTGATGAGACAGCCCCAAATAAGCGGGATGCCAAACAGCAACTGCAAGGCGATGGCCGAGCCGATGACTTCCGCGAGATCGCACGCAGCGATGGCGATTTCACACAAAAGCCAGAGAAACCAAACCACCGGACGAGGGTAATGATCGCGACAGGCCTGCGCCAAGTCGCGCCCGGTGGCGATCCCCAGCTTCACGCACAAATGCTGCAGCAAAATCGCCATCAAATTGGAGATCAAAATAACCGACAACAACGTGTAGCCAAATTGCGCGCCGCCGGCGAGGTCCGTGGCCCAATTACCGGGATCCATGTAACCCACCGCGACCATGAAACCGGGACCAGAAAAAGCTAAGAGCTTACGCCAAAAACCAGCGCCAGCGGGCACCGTCACACTCCGATGTGACTCGGGTAGACTCGGCATCACGCGCGCCCGGCGCCAACTCGGATCCGGCAAATGAGGTGGTAAATTTTCCATTGCGCAGCGCCGCCACTCAGAAACCCCAATTCAACCTCAGGACGTGCTGCCAATCGGAAGATCCAGGCGTCAGGCCCCGATACAGGGCGTAATCCCACGACGTATTTTTCGACAGCGCCAAGGTAACGCCACCACCGACAATCCCATCCCACGGTGCCCCGCTCGTCGATTTGCCGAATTTAGTTTCAGCATACAAACCGATCGCCTGCGTTACGGCGCGCTGGAGTGCCACCGAAGTTGACCAGACCGAATCATAGCCGTTATCCCCATCATTACGCCGAAAATCAATTTTGCCCATCGCCGTGAGATGAACGCCACCCACGAGCGCCGCTTCCCACGGGATGATCAGCCCCCCCTCACGCGCTTGGTTACCGACCCCACCCGTATTCGTCGGTAACTTCACATAGGGCATGATCGCGATCGACGTGCCGGTGTCCGCGTCGGCGTAAAACCGCCACTTAGTCCGGAAATAAACATCCCCCAGACCGGAATTTCTTTCGGTTAACCCACTCGAATCAAATTTTTGATCTAAGAAAAGTTCGGCGCCCACCTGCACATCCCAATTAGCCGTCAGCCCCGTCGTCAAAAAGGTTGTGGCGACCCCCCAAGCCGTGAAGCGATCCCCGCCGTCACGATTTATTTTTAAAGACAGCGCATCCATTTCGATTAAAAAGCGCCCGGGCGCGACGGTGGCAGGGGTCTCCGTGATTTGCCCGGGGAGCAGATTAGCGAGGACCACGGCCAATCCCGCCGCGGCGAATCGTACTAATTTGTACATAATGTAGCCTTAGCTACATTTTAGACTGGACGTGTCAAGCGCCGACTGCCCTACTCCCGCGGTGCCTTTGCCGAAAACTGCTCGTGCCGCCTCCCGCCCAGTGCGCTCCGCGCCCCTCCAAGCCGCCAGCTTGCGCCAGACGCGTCGCGCCCACGCGACCGAAACCGCCGAGGATTACGTTGAGGCCATCGCCGATCTCACCCTCGCCATGGGCGAGGCCCGCGTCGTGGACTTAGCCCGCCGGCTCGGCGTCACCCATGTGACGGTCAATCACACCCTCGCCCGACTGCAACGTGAAGGCTACCTCTCCGCCTTACCCTACCGGGCAATTTTTCTCACCCCCCACGGCCAGCGCTTAGCTAAAATTTGCCAACAACGCCACGAAGTCGTCGTCGCTTTTTTGCAAGCATTGGGCGTTCCGCCTAAAATCGCCGAACGCGACGCCGAGGGCATTGAACACCACGTGAGTCCGCGCACCCTCGCGGCGTTCGCGCGGCACCTGGCCCAATAAATCCATGACCTGTGGCGGCGGCTCGGTGCGTATTTCCCCATTTGAGCCTCGCCCGCTTCCGGCTTGTGTCTAACCGCGGGCCGCGGCATCCCAGCTTTTGCATGTCCCAGAATTTCGCCCGCTTTATTTTTGGCGCTACGCTGCTTTTTTTCTGCGCCTTTTTTCTGTGGCCAATTCTGCAGATTCTTAAAGGGGGCTTTATTGATGCGGATGGTCACCTAACTTTCGCCTACCTCGGCTCGCTGCTCACTGATCCGCTTTATCTCGGCGGCCTCGCCAACTCATTTGGGCTCGCCCTCACCACCACGATCCTGGCCCTGCTGCTGGCCGTACCGCTGGCGCTGGTCACGGATCGCTTCCTCTTTCCGGGAAAAAGTTTGTTGAGCGCCCTCATTCTCGTTCCGCTCGTGTTACCGCCCTTCGTCGGCGCGATTGGCTTGAAACAAATTCTCGGCCAATATGGTGCGCTGAATGCCCTCATCATCGAACTCGGTCTCCGCCCCAGCGGCTGGACCTTCGACTGGCTAGCCGCCAACCAGTTTCTCGGCATCGCGCTCGTTAATGCCTTCAGCCTTTACCCGATTATTTATCTCAACGCGGTTGCCGCCCTCGCCAATCTCGACCCCGCCATGAACGAAGCCGCGGCCAACCTCGGCTGCACCGGCTGGCGCCGTTTCTGCAAAATAACCCTCCCCCTCATCAAGTCCGGTCTTTTTGCTGGTGGCACCATCGTTTTTATCTGGGCCTTTACCGATCTCGGCGTCGCGCTGATTTTTGATTACTCTCGCCTGACCGCCGTGCAAATTTTCTACGGCTTAAAAGATATGAGCGGTAATCCGTTTCCTTACGCCCTAGTCGCGGTGATGCTGTTCAGCTCGGTGACTTTTTATGCCTTGGGTAAAGGCCTCTTTGGTCGCGACCATTACGCGATGATGGCGAAAGCCACAACCCTGGGCGGTCCGACCGCGCTGAGCCGTGGGCGCGCCTGGTTGTGCACATTATTTTTTAGTACCGTCACCGCCTTCGCCCTGCTGCCGCATCTCGGGGTCATCCTCGTAGCTTTCTCGAGCGACTGGTACGCTACCGTCGTGCCCACCCAGTTAACTTTTCATAATTTCGAACTCGCCCTCGGTCACCCGCTCACCGTGCCCGCCATCGCCAATAGCCTGAAGTATGCGAGTATCTCCACCATCATCGATCTCATCCTCGGCCTCTTGTTGGCCTACGTGATCGTCCGCTCAAAGATCGCGGGGCGCCAAGTGCTCGACTTTCTCGCGATGCTGCCGCTCGCGGTGCCGGGCCTGGTCTTGGCCTTCGGTTATCTCGCCATGAGTCAGGAAGGAAAGTTTTTCGCTTTTCTCAATCCGACGCGTGACCCCACCATTTTACTCATCATCGCTTACTCCGTTCGCCGCCTGCCCTACGTGGTGCGCGCGGCCGTGGCGGGCTTTCAGCAAACCAGCGAAACGCTCGAGGAGGCCGCCCAAAATCTCGGCTGCCCTCCGCTTAAAGCCGTCGCCAAAATAACGCTACCCCTGATCACCGCGAATCTCCTCGCCGGTGGCCTGCTCGCCTTTGCCTTCGCCATGCTGGAAGTCTCCGACTCGCTCGTCCTCGCGCAGAAACAAATTTATTATCCGATCACGAAAGCCATTTATGAACTCTTCCAATTGCTCGGTGACGGCAAATTAATCGCCTCCGCGCTCGGCGTCTGGGCCATGGTGTTCCTGGGCATCGCCCTCACCGGTTTAACTCTTCTAATTGGAAAAAAGCTAGGGGCACTTTTTCGGGTCTGACCCTCGACCTAGCATTTCTTTAAATCGCTCAAGCGCGGAGCGCCGTTCGTTCCGTTCCCATCATGCCCTATCTCATCATTGTTTCGCTGCTGTGGGCCTTTTCTTTTGGCCTGACCAAGGGTATCACGGCGGGCCTCGATGGTAATTTAGTTGCGACGATCCGACTCGGCCTAGCCCTGCTGGTGTTTTTGCCGTTCCTGCGGCTGCGGACACTCCCCCTGCGGACGGGGCTGCAGCTGACGGGTATTGGCGCCATCCAATTTGGCCTCATGTATCTCGCCTACAACGCAAGCTTCCGCTACTTGCCAGCTTACCAAGTGGCTCTTTTTAGCGTCACCACCCCAATTTTCGTGACGCTGTTCGCCGATGCCTTTGACTGGACCCTGCGGCCGCGCGCATTGCTCGCCGCGCTGGTCGCGATGGTGGGTACGGCCGTGATTGTCTTCCCACCCGGATCAGCCCCGAATTCGCTGCATGGTTTCACCCTCGTGCAAATTGCGAACCTGACCTTTGCCCTCGGTCAAGTGCTCTACCGGCGGATCCGCGCGACCCTCGGCTCGCGACCGGATCATGAAACTTTTGCGCTGCTTTATGTGGGCGCTTTTGCCCTCACGGCAGTCGTCGGGTTGAGTCAGGGCCAGATTCAAATTTACCCCTCACCCGCCCAATGGCGTCTGCTGGCTTATCTTGGGCTGGTGGCATCTGGTCTCGGTTTTTTTCTTTTGAATCTTGGCGCGACCCGCGTGAGCGCCGGCACGCTGGCCGTTATGAACAACGCTAAAATTCCCCTAGCGGTGGTTTGTTCTTTGCTTTTTTTTGGTGAATCCGCTGATCCCTACCGCTTGCTCCTGAGCCTGCTGCTGCTCGGCGTAGCCGTCTGGCTGGCTGAAAAACGCGACGCCCCCAGCCCCAGCGCGCCAACGTCTGCTTAAGCGCGGCGCATCGCCTCAGCCCGCGGCGCCTTCGCCCGCGAACCACTCAGCGTAACGGTGGGGGCGATGCGGCCGACGTCGCCCCTAGGTCGCGCAATTTTTCCCGATAACTCCCCGGCGCCTCCCAGTTGCCCTGCGCCAGCGCGACCGCGATCGCGGCTTGTCGTCGTAAATGTTGCGCGGCGACGTGGTGAGGCTGGCGTTGCAGCACCGTCTCCGCCACCTGCAGCGCTGGTGCGGCCTGTTGCCCCGCGAGCAAAGCGTGCCCCAGCGCGAGCGCGAGCTCCGCATCATGCGGTCGATTAAGGTGCGCGCAGTCATAAGCAAATATCGCGGTCGTCGACCAACCCAGCGCCGTCGCCGCCCGCCCGAGGAGGCCGAGGGCCATCGGCTGATTTATTGCCGTTTGCAGCACCTGATCAGCCACGGCCACAGCCCGGGCGGGGTGGCGGCGCAGTTGTGCGTGCGCCCACCGCAATTGGCAACTATGCCGGAAGCGCATAAAAATATTAGGTCCTCGCCGGTTGTGCGCTAGCTGCGCGCGCCGCAAAAAAACCCGCACCGGCAAACAGGCGGGTTGTTCCTTGAGCACCGCCCCCGCCGCGGTGATGGCGTGTTCATAACGGCCTTGGGCCAAGGCGAGCTCGGCTCCTTCCAGCTGCTTCTGCAACCGCGACGCGAGCGCACTGATCATCATCTCTGTCATGCGCCGGCGGCTAGGCGGGCCCCGGCGGCCGCACGGCAACTCCCGCCGCCTCTTTCGACCCACAACCCTGCGGCGAAAATAGTCATGCGATTAGAGAACAACTAAATCAGCGCGCGCCGCCGTGTTCAATCGCGCCAAGCCCACGGTCACCACGGCCAGCGTCGGCCCCTCCACCAATAAACGCAATTTAGGCTCCGTCCCCGAGTAGCGCACCAACACCCGCCCGCTCGCCCCCAGTTCCGCCGTCACAGTGTTGATGGCGGCCGATAACGTCGGCAGTAATTCGAGCGACTTTTTTTCCTGCACCGTCAGCGCGAGCGAAAGCTGGGGGAATTTAACCAATACTCGGCGCAATTCCGAAAGGGGCCGACCCGTCGCCTGCATGACGGCGATCACTTTGAGCGCGGCCACGAGGCCATCACCCGTGGGGGAAATATCGGCACAAATAACATGCCCGGAAGATTCCCCACCGAGTTGCGCCCCCGCCGCGCGCATGCCCTCAATTACATAACGATCACCCACCGCCGTACGCAAAGTGCGCCCGCCCGCCGCGGCCACCGCGGCATCAACGCCCAGATTACTTTGCACCGTGATCACTAGAATTTTTCCCGCGAGCTGGTTTTGCTGCAGGGCGTGCACGGCCAAAATCGTCAACAGCTCATCGCCATCCAAGACGTTGCCCTGCTCATCACACAACACACAGCGATCCGCATCACCATCGTGCGCGATGCCGAGGCGCGCCCCCGCCGCCCGCACCGCCGCGCTCAGGCGCTCGGGGTGCTGACTCCCAACTCCGGCATTAATATTTTTCCCGTCAGGCAAATGGCCGATCAGCGTCAGGGCTGCACCCAACTGGGCGAGCGCCGTACGGCTCGTCACGGCCGCCGCCCCATTGGCGGTATCAAGGACAATCGACCAGTTTTTCAAACTCCCCGCGGGGAGCAAAGCCGTGGTCAGCGCCAAGTAATCTTTCAGTGGCTCCGGATAGAGTGAAATAATTTTCTCGGCCGCCGCGGCCGCGAATAGCGGCGGCTCGTCCACAGCCCGCGCCGGGGGCATGAGTTGCTCAATCCGCCACTCGGCTTCATCGGTGAGCTTAATCCCGCCGACCCCAAAAAATTTAATGCCATTATCACTCGCTGGATTATGCGAAGCCGTGATGACAGCGCCCAAGGCCGCGCCCGTTTGCCGCGTCAACAAACTTACGATGGGCGTCGGCACCACGCCCAAGCTCACCGGTTGCAAGCCCGCGGAGGCTAAACCCGCGGCGAGGGCCTCCGCCAAGGCGGGACCGGTCCGGCGCGTGTCGCGGCCGATCATAACCTGCGATCCAGCCAAGCCCGACTGGGTCTGCGCAAACCGAGCCGCGGCCACGCCCAAGCGCCAGGCCAACTCTTCATTCATCTGCGAACTACCGTAAGGACCGCGCACTCCATCGGTGCCAAAATAGTGACGCTTCATGGCCGGTAAAATTCCTTCGTCGCCGCGATCCGCGCCTGCACCGCGCCGCCCAAAAGCAATTCCCGCGCCGGCGCCAGTCCTTCGCGGATCGTCGCGGTACGACCAACCATCAATAGCCCAATCGCCGCGTTGAGCACGATGGTATCGACCAATCCGCGCGGCCCCCGGCCAGCAAGCACGGCTTCAACGATAGCTAAGTTGGCGGTAACATCGCCGCCCTCTAGATCAGCGAAAGGGGTTCGCGGTAAACCGTAAGCTTCGCCTTGAAAAGACATGGTCAGATCCCGGCAACGACCGACCCCGCGCACCTGATTAACCGTCGCGGTGGTGAGTTCGTCGATCCCACGGTCAGCCGTGATCACCCCGTGCCCGACCACGCCGGAGACTTGCCCCAAATCTTCCAAGGTAAGCGCCAATTTATCCACGAGGGGCAGCGAGTAAACTCCCAGCAAAATATGTGCGGGGCAGCCCGGATTAATCAGCGGCCCCAGAATATTAAAGACGGTCCGCTGCCCCTGCGCGGCCAGCGCCTTACGCACCGGGCCGATGTGCTTGAACGCGGGGTGATAATTAGGCGCGAAGAAAAATACGTAACCGAGTTGATCGAGCGCGCGCCGCAACTGCTCCGGTGAGGCGGCTAAATCCACGCCCAAAGCGGTGAGCAAGTCAGCGCTGCCACATTTTGACGTAATCCCGCGGTTGCCGTGCTTCATCACCGGCACCCCCGCGCACGCGAGCACCAAAACCACGAGACTCGAAATATTAAAGCCGCCCGCATGGTCTCCGCCCGTACCAACAATATCCAGGGCCCGCGCCGACCAAGCCTCAACGCCAGGATTTACCGCGCGCGCCCGAAACGCCCGCGCGAAATTAGCAATTTCCTCCGGCGTTTCCCCTTTGGCCGCCAGCGCGGTGAGAAAAGATCCTTTCGTGGCATCGGTCTCGTCCGTCCCCGCCAAGCTCGCGGCCGCCGCCATCACTTCGGCCGCCGTGAGATTCTGGCGGGCAGACAACTGGGTGGTCAGATCAATAAGGAGAGCCATCGCGGGCCGAGCAGAATCATTTCCTCTGCTGGCGCAAAGCATAAAACTCGACAGCCGCCGCCGCCTCTTGAAAACTTGTCCCGTGTACTTCTGGTCGCACTGCTTTCGCCACGGGTTGTTAATTTGCAGCATTCTGCTGCTGAGCGCTCGCGCCGCTGAAAAATCAGGCCCCCCAGTCAAGGAACTCAGCACCGCGGACGCGATCGTGCTCGGCTTGGTCGAGGGAGTGACAGAATTCCTGCCCATCTCCTCCACGGGGCATCTCATCATTGCCAATGAACTCCTCGGATTAGAGTCTACGCGGCCCCTGACTGATGCTGCGGGGAAACCGCTCTGGCATAAAGCGCCGAGCCAAGATCACCCCGACGGCGTGCCCCTCACGGTCAAGTTAGCCGCGGACACTTACACCGTCGTCATTCAAATCGGCGCCATCGCGGCGGTCTTGGCGCTGTATTGGCGCCAGTATCTTAGTATGCTGCTGGGCCTAATCGGACGGAGTAGTGCTGGTTTTCGTTTGCTGCGCAACGTGCTCCTCGCGTTTTTCCCCGTGGCGATCATCGGCTTCTTGCTGCACGATCTGGTGGCAAAATATCTTTTCTCCACCTTAACGGTGATTGGCGCATTGGTCGGCGGGGCTTTGTTAATGTTGTGGGCCGAGCGGTGGCGGCGAGCGAACAGCGGCACCGGTTTTTCCAAAGGCGAAGGGGCCGAGCTCACCCCGCGCCAATCACTCGGCATCGGTTTTGCTCAATGCCTCGCTCTTTGCCCCGGCATGAGTCGATCGATGGTGACCATTGTGGCTGGTTATCTAGCCGGACTGAAACCGGCTCAATCCGCGGAATTCAGCTTTTTGGTCGGCTTGCCGACGCTGGCCGGAGCCGCGTTCCTGAAATCGCTCAAATCAGGTCCGGCCATGATTCAAGTTTTTGGTTGGAGCAATGTGCTCCTTGGGGCTTTCGTGGCCGCCATTTCCGCCCTTCTTGCGGTCAAATTTCTCGTGCATTTTATCTCGCGCCACGGCTTGGCCGTTTTCGCGTATTATCGGCTGGCACTGGCAGTTGCGCTCCTCGTGCTTTACCTGCTTTGAGCCCAATTTAGCCTGCCGACTATAACTCTTGACGGTTACAACGGCGAACCTTACGACCCTCGTCTTTATATCACAAATCTGCGCTGGTTTTAACCGACCAACTGCGACAACTTCTACTTCCTATGGCTAACCCGAAACGCAAACAATCCAAGCGCCGCAGCGCTAATCGCCGCGCCGCCAACGCTTTCATCGCTCCTGAATTCGCTAAAGACACCGATGGTGGCGCGTTCCGCCCCCACCGTGTGAATCCCAAGACCGGCATTTATCGCGGCCGCCAAGTGCTCAACGTTGAGGTTTAAGGTCTGACCGGATAGTTTTCCCCATCCACCCCGAAATGGTCAGTCCCGCAGTAGCCCAAGCGCGCATTGCGGTCGACGCAATGGGGGGAGATCTCGGTCCGGCCGAAGTAGTCGAAGCCGTCAAGTTAGCGCTAGCGGCGGACGCCGACATTGCTCCTCTCATACTGGTGGGAGATCAGGCGATCTTGGAGCCGCTGCTGCTGCAAGCTGGTCTGAGCGGACATGCTAAGTTGTCCGTCTGCCACGCCTCGGAAGTAATCACCATGACGGATAAGCCCCTGCGGGCGATTATCCGAAAAAAGGATTCATCGATGGTGGTGGGTTTTAACCTGATCAAAGAAGGGCGCGCGAGCGTCCTCGTCAGCTCGGGTAACACTGGGGCGCTCATGGCCGGAAGTAAGCTAATCGTCGGCGCCATGCCCGGCGTGGAGCGTCCGTCGCTGGCTCCGGCTATTCCGCGCGAAGGCGGCTCATTCATTCTGATCGATGCCGGGGCTAATCCCACCGCAGAGGCCATCCACCTCATGCACAATGCGATCATGGGATCTCATTACGCCCACACCGTGTTGGGTACCCCGGCGCCACGCGTGGGCTTGCTGACCCTCGGAACCGAAGAGGGTAAAGGCACGCCGCTCACCAATGAAGCGCATGAGTTGCTTAAGAAAATTAATGGTATCGTTAATTACGTGGGTCCGGTGGAGGGGTTTCAGCTTTTCCGTGACCATGTTGATGTGGTCGTCTGCGATGGTTTTGTGGGCAATGCTCTGCTGAAGTCGTGGGAATCAATGGCTAAGTTTATCAAAAATATTTTGGCGGAAGAAATGAAACGGACGCCTCTGCGCATCGCCGGTTATGTGCTGGCGAAAGGTGCTTTCAACGCGCTCAAAGATCGCCTCAACCCCGACCGTTACGGCGGGGCTCCCCTGCTGGGAGTGCAGGGTAACATCTTGAAGGCCCACGGTTCCAGCAACCGGCACGCTTGGGCCAGCGCCATTCGGGCCGCGGGTAAAATCCTCCAGCACGATCTTTATCGCCGCATCGAAGCAGATGTTGCTCGCGCCAACACGCTCATCGCCGCGCCTTCACCCGACCCCACGGTCACTTAATTTTCTCTATGGCCTCAGTTATCATTGCCGGCGTTGGCTCCTATGTCCCCACGAAAATCCTCACCAATGAGGATCTCGCGAAACTCGTGGATACGTCCGATGAATGGATTGTCAGCCGCTCCGGTATCAAGGAGCGCCATATTGCGGCCGACGATGAAGCCACTTCGGACATGGCCATTAAGTGCGCCCAGGCCGCGCTGCTCGATGCCGGGATCAAGGCCGAAGAAATCGACCTCCTGATTGTCGCCACCTGCACCCCAGACTATCTTCTCCCCTCCACGGCCTGCGTCGTCCAGCATCAACTGGGAGTTTTACCGCACGCTACCTGCTTTGACATCTCCGCGGCGTGCAGCGGATTTCTGTATGCCCTCGAGATTGCTTATGGGCAGTTACTGACCGGCCGCTATAAATGCGCGCTGATCGTTGGCTCGGAAAAGCTCTCCTCAATCATAGATTGGTCAGACCGCACCACCTGCGTGCTATTTGGTGACGGGGCCGGCGCCGCCGTTTTGAAGAAGGTCGACCAACCGGGCATCGGCATTATTGGTTCTGATCTCGGCGCCGATGGAGCGATGCGGGAACTGCTGTACATGCCAGCGGGTGGCAGTCGCTGCCCCGCTTCCCCGCAAACGATTGCCAATAAAGATCATTTTCTGCGGATGAAGGGCAAAGAAGTCTTCAAACACGCGGTCCGCGTCATGGAGAAAGTGGCCCGCGAAATGGTGGAACAACATCACCTCACGCTTGACCAAATCAACCTCGTGATCCCTCACCAGGCCAATATCCGCATTATCGAGGCGCTCGCCAGCAACCTTGGCCTGCCCTTGGAGCGATTTTATATCAATCTCGACCGTTACGGCAACACTTCTGCCGCCACCATTCCGATCGCGCTCGATGAAGCCCGCCGCGCCGGGAAAATTAAACCGGGCGACTATACCTTACTGGTGGCCTTCGGCGCTGGCTTGACCTACGGCTCCACTCTTATTCGATGGTAACTCTTAATTTCATGCATCGCTTCTCCCTTTCCCTCATTCTGGCGGCGCTGTCGGCGCTGCTTATTAGCCCTATTCGGGTAGCGGCCGACCTGATCTGGACGCCCCAAAGCGGCTGGCAAGCCCAAGGCGGTGTACTGGCAGGTCTCGGGAGTGACGAAGGTCGGAACGCGCTTGATTTCATGAACAAGGCCCGCGCCGCTGAAGAAGCCGGCCAAAGTTCTACCGCCCTCAAAGCCTACACGGTCGTAGTAAAAAAATACCCCAATTCCATCTTTGCGGCTGAGGCGCTTTACCACACCGGCCTGATTTATCAAAAGCGTCAGCAATATTACAAAGCATTCGATACCTATCAGAGCATGTTGGGCCGTTACCCGAATTCCGAGAAATTCACGCAGGTAATCGGTGAGCAATATCGCATCGCCTCCCTCCTCGCGGAAGGTCAACGCAGCCGCATCTGGGGTATGTTTCCTGGCTTCCGCAATCGAGAGAAGTCAGTCGAGTATTTTGAGATTATGGTCCGCACCGCCCCTTACAGCGATTACGCCCCGCTCGCGCTCATGAATGCCGCGCGCGGCTACAAGAAAATTAGCGAGGAAGAAGCGGCGATCGATGCTTTGGACCGCATGATCAACACTTATCCCCGCAGCGCGCTTACGCCCGACGCTTATTTGCGGATCGCGGAAACCCACGCCTCTCTCGTCGACGGCCCCTATTACGACCAAGCCGCCACCAAAGATGCGATCACTTACTATGAGGACTACATGATCCTTTTTCCCAGCGATATCGGCGGCATGGCTACGGCGGAGAAAGGTCTGGCTAACATGAAACAAGTATTGGCCCGCAGCAAATTGACCATGGGCGAGTATTATTATAAATATCGCAAAAATTACCAAGCCGCGAAGGTTTTTTATAACGAAGCCATCACGGTCTATCCAGATTCAGAGGTAGCGGCAGAGGCCCGGACTAAACTCGCCGTGATCGATGCGGTGCTGCAACGGCAAAGCGGTAACGCCTCAGCGAACCCTGAGCCAGCCGCCCCGGCGGCCGCGAAGAAAAAGCGTTTTGGGATTTTTTAAGCTGATCGGAGTGGCGCCGACCCCACTTTCGTTATGTTGTGCAGAATAAACTTTCTGGCGCGGCGATCTTTCCACCATGCGCGCCTTGGCTTGCTCACGCTACTCAGCGCGATTGGCTTGGGCCTCGGATTAAGCAGTGGGACTGGTTGTGCTCATTACCAGTTAGGCTCTGAGCCTAAGACAAAATTCGCCTCACTTTTCATCGCCCCCGTCACGAGCTCGGTGTCACTGCCACAAGCGCAAGTTTTACTCACCACGCAGTTACGCGCCGCCTTTATCCGCGATGGTCGCGTCACCTTAACCGACTCCGCCGATACCGCCGAAGCCATCTTACAGCTATCCCTCGCCGATTACCAGCGCGCGGCCGCCGTCGCCCGCAGCGACGATACCGGGCTTGCCCGACGCTTTGATGTCACCCTGCAAGCTACCGCCACCTTGACCGACAACCGGACCCAGC
>NEUY01000046.1 GCA_002304425.1 Opitutia bacterium Tous-C10FEB | reverse complement strand
CACATAAAGCATCAGCTCTTCCGCGAACGGGGTTGGTCCAGCTGTTAGCTTCGCCCGTCGCCGAGAAGTTCGCGGGCCGCTTAACTTGAGTCGGATAAAACGGGCGGCGGTGTCAGCCGAAACGCAAATTTCGCCCGCGAGGCCAGCGGTGGTATCGCCTGCGAAGGTGATGACATCGGTGGCCGTGGGGTCGTTCATGAAATCGGCATGAATTTTCGCGAGTGATTGGTCGGTGAGGAACGCGAGTGATAATTCGCCGGGCGGGCAGCCGCCGAGGAAGCGCGCCGCGTGTTGATCCAGGATGGCAATCGCCGCGGTGATGGCGGCGCGGGCCAAGCGCAATCGTGGGTGGGCGTTGCGGATGGCAACGGTACGGACTGGGTTAGTCGGTGAACTCATGGACTGCGGTCGGCGGTGTCCTTCGACTGCTCATAGGCTTCAATAATTCTTTGCACGAGCGGATGGCGCACGACGTCCGAGGCGGTAAAGGTATGAAATTCAATCCCAGGAATATTTTTTAATACGCGCGGAGCTTGGGTTAAGCCGGAGGGTTTATTACGCGGGAGGTCAATTTGCGTAATATCGCCGGTGATAATCATGCGTGATTCATCACCCAAACGAGTGAGAAACATCATCATTTGCTCGGGGGTAGTATTCTGCGCTTCGTCGAGGATGATGTAAGCGTTGGCTAAGGTGCGCCCGCGCATGTAAGCGAGGGGGGCGATTTCAATTACGCCTTTTTCGGATAAGGTGACCACATCTTCGGGGTCGAGCATATCGTGTAAGGCGTCGTAGAGTGGTCGCAGATAGGGTAAGATTTTTTCGCGCAGATCGCCCGGGAGAAAGCCGAGCGTCTCGCCCGCCTCGACGGCCGGGCGCGTTAGGATGATGCGTTGCACCTGACCTTGCAGCAGAGCTGAAATTGCGGCGGCCATCGCGAGGTAGGTCTTACCCGTGCCCGCTGGGCCGATGCCAAATACGACGGGGTTTTTCTGGATGGCTTGAAGGTAAAGCTTTTGGCCGATGGTTTTAGGGACCACGCTTTTGCGATTGGTCGTGATTACCAGTGGTTCCGTAAACAGGGCGCGCAGGCTGGTGCCGCTATCATGGCTATACAGTTCGAGGAGCCGGATGAAATCGGGCGTACGTAAGGTGAGGCCCTGCGTGCGCCCCAAATTGAGGAGCGTAAAAAATTCTTCAGCTCGGTCCATCGCCGTCGGCAGCCCTTCGATTTTTAGCCATTCATCCCGGGTGATCAGCCGCACGTTAAGGGCGCGCTCAACGAGTAAGAGATTGTCCTCGCTGCCACAATACAGCTGTTGCAGGTGGCGGGCGTTGGGGTAACGGAGCGTTTTGGATTCGGACACTGGGGGGAAGGGAGAAGCTGGAGCGCGGGCGAGAGGTCGGTTAAGCCGTGGATTTTAGGTGATCGGCACTACCGCGGAGTCGTTGATACATGGAGGCTAGGGCCTCGGGGAGGACGCGAGTTTGGCCGATGACGGGCATGAAATTGGTATCCCCATTCCAGCGCGGAACGATGTGAGCATGTAAATGGATGATGCTCCCGCCCGCAGCAGCGCCGAGGTTGAACCCCAGATTGAAGGCATCTGGTTTTAGGGCGGCGCGCAGCACCGTCTGCCCAAAGATTATGGTGTCCATGAGGTCGGCTCGTTCTGCGGACGTGAGTTCGACCAGATCAGCTACCTTACGAAAGGGCACCGCGAGGAGGTGGCCCGCATTGTAGGGGTAACGATTCAGAATCAGATAGCTCAACGGGCTGCGATAGATGATGAGGGCCGCGACATCATCGCCGAGGGCGGGGAGCTCTAAAAATAAATCGCCGCCAGCTTTGGCGCGCGGCGCTTCAATATATTCCATGCGCCAATAGGCGTGCAGCTGTTCCATATTTCCTGAGCATGATTACTCGTCACCGCGGCGATGTCAAAACTGGGATTGGCGGGTGAGTATCAGCCCGCCCAAAATTACCTCGATGCCGATCCAGGGCTTGAGTTTTTGCTGCTAAATTTTCGAGAAACTGGCCGAAGATTCTCAGCTGCTGGCGGGCGATTGCCTGCACGCGTGAGCAATTATTCTTAGCGTTTCTGGGCTGGGCTAAAATGTAACATTAATCTTTCGATATAAATTTTATTTAACTGTTTATCAGCTATTTATGAATTTATTTAATATGAGTCGAGCGACTTTTGTGTGGCCAAATGGGCGGCCCACACGCTTGCTGGGATCTATGAAAGCGAAGTCCAAGCCCGAATTCATCAATGCCGCCCTGGCTCGGAAGAAGGGACCGGTGTCTCAGTTCATCGCCCACAATTATCGTCACTTTAACGCGGCCGCAATGTTGGATGCCGCGAAGGGGTATGAGGCGCATCTCAAAGCGGGTGGGCAAATGCTCGTGACGTTGGCTGGGGCGATGTCGACGGCCGAACTGGGTATTTCGTTAGCCGAGATGATTCGTCAGAATAAAGTCCATGCGATTGTCTGCACCGGCGCCAATTTAGAGGAAGATATTTTTAATCTGGTGGCGCATGATTATTATGAGCGAGTGCCGCAGTATCGTCAGCTAACGGCCGCCGATGAGCAGGCGCTGCTGGGGCGGCATATGAACCGCGTGACCGATACCTGTATTCCTGAGATGGAAGCGATGCGGCGCATCGAGGGAGTGGTGTTGGCCGAATGGATTAAAGCTGATCGGGCGGGCGAACGTTATTTCCCCCATGAGTTCATGTATAAAATTATCCGGAGCGGGAAGCTGCGGAAGAGTTACCAGATTGATCCCAAGAATTCTTGGTTAATCGCCGCCTGCGAAAAAAATCTGCCGATTATCGTGCCTGGCTGGGAGGATGCCACCCTCGGCAACATGTATGCGGCGGCCGTGATTCGCGGTGACGTCAAGCATGTCCACACGGTCCGGACGGGGATCGAGTACATGACTTGGTTGGCGCAATTTTATACAAAGACAGCCACCTGTTTAAAGAATGGGGAGGGCAGTCTGGGTTTCTTCCAAATTGGTGGTGGCATTGCCGGAGATTTCCCCATCTGCGTCGTGCCAATGTTGCATCAAGATCTCGAACGCCGCGGCATTCCGCTGTGGGGATATTTTGCGCAAATCAGTGACTCCACGACCAGCTATGGCAGCTATTCGGGGGCCGTGCCGAACGAGAAAATTACCTGGGGCAAGCTGGCGGCTTCGACGCCTAAATTCATTGTCGAGAGCGATGCCACCATCGTCGCTCCCTTAATTTTTGCGTGGGTGTTGGGCCAATAAATAACGTCACTTAGGTAATTGATGCGAAATAGAGTGCATTTTAAGCCGGTGGTAAAGCCGCGCCGCTGCTGGGCGTTTTTGTCATCGTGATCTGGGTTTATCGATTTCTTTTTCTGCCGCTGTTGCTGATCGCGACGCCCTATTATTTATGGCGGATGCGGCGCCGGGGGGGCTATCTCGAGAAATTCAGCCACCGCTTTGGGGGCACGGATCAATTGCCGGTAAAAAAAATAGGGGTGCGGCGAATTTGGCTACAGGCGGTGAGTGTTGGTGAGATGCTCGCGCTGGCTCCCTTGCTGGAGTCGTTGCAACAAGAGGGGCGCACGGAAGTTTATCTCACTACGACCACGAGTACTGGTTACAAACTAGCGCAAGAAAAGTATGCCGCCTTGACCATTGGGATTGGTTATTTCCCGTTAGATTTCTGGGCTTTTAATACCCGCGCATGGCGGCGAATCCAGCCGGATCTTTGTATTTTGATGGAAGGAGAGCGCTGGCCAGAGCACGTGCATCAAGCGGCCGCGCGTGGCGTCGCCGTGCTGAGTATTAATGCCCGGCTTTCAGACCGGAGCTTTCGCCGTGCCTTGCGTTTCCGCGCTTTTTTCCAACCCTTGTCACGCGGCCTCACTCAAGTGCTCTGTGCTTCACGGCGAGATGAGCAACGCTTCAAGGCTTTGGGTTTCCCGCCGGAGCGTCTGCTGACGACCGGTAATCTTAAACTTGATGTCGATATTCCGTTGATGGGTGGTAGTGCGCAGGCGGCACTGCGTCGTCAGCTGGGACTCGGGACTGGTTTGGTGTTACTGGGTTCCTCCACCTGGCCGGGAGAAGAGGCGGCGCTACTCACCGCGTTGCGCTCGGCCCGTGAGCGTGGCTTGCACGTTTCCTTATTGCTAGTGCCTCGTCATGCGGAACGTCGGGCAGAGTTGCGGAGTTGGCTAGAATCATCAGGGCTCACTTTTCATTTTCGTTCCACTGGTTCCTATCGTGATCGAGTGCTCGCCGCTGGGCGAGAGTCCGCGTCGGTTGATGTGGTCGTCGGTGATACTACGGGTGAGCTCCGGCAATTTACCCAGCTAGCAGATTTAGTCTTCGTGGGGAAGAGTCTGGCTCCGCATGAAGGTGGTCAGACACCGGTCGAGGCCGCGGTCCTCGGTAAGCCAATTCTGCACGGACCGAATATGAGCAATTTTCGAGAGATTATCCGTACCCTCACCGAGGCTGGTGCGGTGCGCAAGGTCGCGGCCTCTGCTGAACTGATCACCGCGGCGGTCACATTGCTGCAAGATGCGCCGCAGCGGGAGAAACTCGCGGCAGCGGCGCGGGCTTGGCATGCGGAGAATTGCGGAGCGACCGAGCGCACCCTGCTCGTCATTCGTGCGCAGCTCGCGGGGCTTAAGTTTCGCGCCTGGCCGACGCGCGATCACTAATCGCCAATTTCGGCAGACTTACTCAGCACCGTGGTGGCGATGGTTCGCGCGGCGGCGGGTTGGGCGAAGCGCTGAAGGTTGGCGCGCCAATGTTGCCAAATCGCCGCGTCGCTGGCGAAGATGCGTTGTAGGGTCGTGACGATGGCTTGGGGGGTTTCCGTGAGTGCGCCCGCCTTGTGTCGGCGAATGAGTTCATAATTTCCTTCTTCCTGCCCGGGCACAATTTGACTCACGAGTAAAGGGCAGTACGCATTAATGGATTCCTGCGTCGTAGCCCCTCCGGCTTTGCTGATGACAACATGATGGGTCATGAGCAGTTCGGGAATGTCGTCGGTCCAGCCCAGTACCGTCGCCTGAGCGGGGGCCCCGATCGCGAGATTTTTAAGTTCTTGCTGCAGAGCCAAATCACGTCCGGCGGTGAAAGTAATTTGCCAGTCACGGTGCTGCAGCAGCGCTCGGGCAATCTGCAAGGCGTGGCTGCGCCCCGAGTTAATCATAAATAAAATTTTCCGCCGAGTCGTTCGCGTGAGTTCTGGGGGCTGCCACTCGGGCCGGCGATCAGCGAACGCCAGGGCGACGGGGAAGCCGCTGACGTGCACTTGTTCCGCCGGAATTCCGCGAGTGCAGAGCACGGCACCAGAGTCTGGGTCGGTCACAAACCACCCCGCGGAAGGCGTGCGAAACCAGAGTGAATTAATCGTCAGCGCGTCGGTTATAATTGTGTAATGCGGGCAGAATTGTTGTCCGCGGCGCCGGAGATCGTTGAGCAGCCAAGCATAGATCGGGTAGGTGGAGCAAATAGCGCTGGGCTTTTTTTCCGCGACCAAGCGGCCCAGTAATTCGCGGTGACTGCCGAGTGCCTTAAAAGTCAGCGGCACGAGGGGCGAGCGATCGAGCCAGCCATAAATGGCACTCCAGATTTTCGGGGCGGTATTGATCACCTTAACGTAGGCGCGCCGGGAAAAATTATTGAGGCGGGGTGCGCGCAGCGCAAATAGATCGATTAATTCAGCTTCGATCGCAGGGTTTTCGTTGAAAGCACTTTGGAGTGCGCGGGCGGCACTATTATGGCCTTCCCCATAGCCGGCGGTGAGGATGAGGATTTTTTTCATAGGTGACCTTGGGGTCGCGTCCGTGCCATCAGGCCGGCAGCGGCGACAGCTCATCAATTTCATCGATCGCGTGAGGGGAGGGTCGGGGGAAGTGAGCGAGAAATTGTTGGAAGGTGAGCAGCTCAAAGCGGCCATCGTGGTATTCGACGATGGCCGTCAGTGACTCAACCCAGTCGCCCGAGTTGAGATAATGGATATCGCCAATCATTTTATCCGCCGGTGTATGAATGTGCCCACAGATCACACCGCGGCAACCGCGGTCACGCGCGAGCGAGGCGATCTGGTCCTCGAATTTCCCGATGAAGCTAACCGCTTGTTTGACGCGAGCTTTGATCGCTTGGCTGAGGGAGAAATATTCTTTGCCGCGAAGCGCGCGAAACCAGTTATAGAAACGATTCAGGCGTAACAGGAGAGCGTAGCCGGCGTCGCCGAGGTGCGCTAAGATAACCATGTGCTTGATGATCCCATCAAAAACATCGCCGTGGAGAACGAGGTAACGTCCTTGGGCGCTTTCCAAGATATACTCTTCCACTAAGTTGAGGCGGTCAAATTGCAGTGGCAGTAAGCGGCCGATGAAATCGTCATGATTCCCGCGTAAGTAAATTACTTCCGTATCGCGTTTTTGAATCATGGTCAGGACGCGCCGAATAAAACGGGTGTGCGCTTTAGTCCAAGTTCCTCCGCGGCGCAGGCGCCAGCCGTCGATGATGTCCCCATTTAAAATAAGCCGATCGCAGCGGACGTGTTTGAGGAAGTGCGTTACTTCCTCGACCTTGCTGTGGGGGGTGCCGAGGTGAACATCGGAGATGATAACGGAGCGGACATGGAGGGCGGGTTTGCTCATGAGCGGTCAGCTGAAGGGCGAGTTTGCGGGTGGGTTAAGGTTGGCGAAGAGCCGGGGGTGCGGGAATTTCGTGCATCGCTGCCGTCAGATCGGCGGCAAAGCCATCGATGACCGCATCCCACGAGCGGTTGTGAACGGCGGCGGGCGCAGCGGCGCGCAGGCGTTGGCGCAGCGACCGGTCAGTGACGAGCCGCCGCGCGTTAGCAAAAAAGGTGACCTCATCGTCGGCCGGTGCGACCAGGCCATTTTCCTCATGGCGAATAAATTCATGGGCGGCTGCGTAATCGAACGCGCTGACCGCTAGGCCGCTCGCGAGAGCCTCGGTGATAACGTTGCCGAACGTCTCGGTTGAGCTCGCGTGCAGGTAGAGATCACCTGAGGCGTAGTGTCGGGCGAGATTAAGGCCGGTGTAAAAGCCCGTGAAAATTACGTCAGGGCGTTGGCGTTGATACGCAGATAGTCGGGGCCCATCGCCGACCAGCACGAGTCGAGCCCGTGGTTCGACTGCTTTAACCGCATCGAAGGCGCGGAACAGCAGCGGGTAGTTTTTTTCTGGGGCTATTCTCCCGACATGTAAAATAACCGGATCCTCCGGCGCTACCCCCCAGGAGTTGCGCAGTGATGCATCGCGCTGGGCGGGATTAAAAAGCACCGTATCCACGCCCCGCGAAAGTAAACGCAGGTTAGTGTATCCTTCTGTGGAGAGCCGGGTGAGCAAGGTCGCCGTGGGCACGAAAGTGCGGCGCGTTCGATTGTGGAGGTGGCGCAGCCACGCCGCGACGACCGGCTTTAACCAACCGATGCGATAATCGCGGGTGTATTGATCAAAATTTGTATGAAAGCTCGAGGTCACAGGAATGCCAAATTCGTGTGCGGTGGTGATGGCCGAGGCGCCGAGGGGGCCTTCGGTGGCGACGTGCACTAAATCAGGGCGGCTCAAGGACCAGAGTTGGCGGAGGCGTCGACTAGCGGGCAGGCCCAGTCGAAGTTGAGGGTAACCAGGAATTGGAATGCCCGGTAAGCGCACTTGGCGGCAGGCGACGCGTTGAGTTACGCTGAAGCGCGGGGACTCATGCCGTTGGCGCGGACGAATAATTGTCAGCCGATGGCCGCGTTGAGCGAGGCCGTCCACAAGGCGGCCGAGGGTCATGGCGACACCGTTTATTTCAGGAGAATAAGTTTCTGTAACGAGAGCAAGGTTCACGCAGGTTAGCTCGTTCGTCGGTCACTGACCCCCGATCGAGGTATTACTAGCATGTGCTAGCGATGTGAATTCAACGTGGCGTGTTCGTGACAATGATGTGAACTATGGGCGATAGTGAGCTGGGGTAAAAATGCCAAATAGGAGTTGCACGCCGCACGCGAAAGTTTCTAGCGTTTCCCTTTAGCTTGATGCAAACCCACGGGCCCAAGCGTATCTATACTCCGCAATCGCTCGAATTCTGGTTCGGCCGCCTTGAGGCCGACTGGGAGGGGCATTTTGATGCGACCCAAGTGGAGCGCGGTCACGAGATGTATCGTAACGGCGAGATCCGCGAAGTAGAATTGGGTGCGAAGGACGCCATTATTCACCGCAAGGTTGAGAAACGCGAAGAATATGCGGTCATCGAGTGGGACGGGGAGGAACTCAAGGTGCGGTCCTCGTCAACTGACTTAGGCTTAGCTCACGCCATCGCGGTGGCCGGGTTGCATGAGATTGAAGAATTATTGGTTGATGAAATTGCGGCGCTGCTGCCGGGGACACCGGCCAAGTCGAAAGTGAGCCTTGGGACCAACGGTCACAGTGCGGTTAGTAACCCCGCCGCCCCTAAGCATGATTCCAATCAGCCCCCGCGGGATCTGCTCTTGAGTTTCACCACAACGGCAGACGGATTGGTTTTCCTCGCTTACTGGAAGCAAGGGCGCAGCCGAATCCCGGCGCTCGGCAATACCTTAAACCATCCGACGGCCGCTGAGCGGGCCAAGCTCATCGCGCTAGCGACCTATGCGCGCAAGGCCCACTTCCGTTACAACCAAAGCACCCATGCTTATGCGCTCGATGCGCTCAGTGATATTCCCGGCTTTCTCCGCGACCTCTTGCCCCACTGGAAAAAGCAATTCGCAATCGAGTTAGATGTGAAGGTTGGCAATCTCAAGCAGGGTGCTCGGGTGATCGAGATTGAAGCCGTGGCGGATCGTCACAGCGGCGGCGGACTCAATTTGCGCTGGATTTTCCGGGCGGGCGAAAAGCTCCTGACGGAGGAACAGGCCGCGGCTTTGCTGAAGCATGGGCGAACCCCGATGCTTTTGCCCGATTTAGGCATCGTCACCATGACGCCGGAAAAGTGGGAAAGCTTTAACCAGTGGCGCCGCAATTTTGAGGAAACTTCGATCGGTGGGACAATTCCTCCTTATTTAATTTTTTCCCTCTTCAACGACAACCGCATCAAAGTTACGCTCGGCACAGAGCTCGACGCGTGGCGGCAGAAAGTTTTATCGCCATCGCCGGCACCACCAGCGCTCCCAGAGTTTTTGCGCCAATATCAATGCCGTGGCGTCGAGTGGATGCACCATTTGTGCGAGACGGAGTGTCACGGCCTGCTCGCCGATGAGATGGGTTTGGGCAAGACCGCCCAAGTTATCGCCTTGCTGGAATCTCGGCCGATGCTGGGCCGGCGGCATTTGGTGGTCTGCCCAGCGAGCGTGGTGCCGGTCTGGCGAGAGGAGTTGGCGCGCTTTTATCCCAGTGCCAAGATCGACACCCTAAAATCAGGCAATGATTTCAAAACCAACCCAGCGCCCTGCATCTGGCTCGCGAGCTATACGCAACTCCGCAAGCATCGGGCGCTCTTGGATGGCCTGGAATTTGGCTACGCGATTCTGGATGAGGGTCAGTTTATTAAAAATCCTGACGCTAAAGTTACGCAGGCCTGTTTCGCTATCCGCACTCAACACCGTTTAGTGCTCACGGGTACGCCGCTAGAAAATCGGCAACTCGATCTCTGGTCGATCTTCCGTTACTTGCTCCCCGGTTTGCTGGGCTCGCGCACGGCTTTTGAGGCTGCTTTGCTGCATGATCGCGAGGGTACGATGAATCGGCTGCGCCAGCAGGTGGCGCCTTTTATTCTGCGGCGGACAAAAAATGAAGTAGCCAAAGAGCTACCGCCCAAAGTGGAAATGGATCTGTTGTGTCCGCTAACCGAGGTGCAGCGCACCGAGTATGCCCGTATTTGTACGGAAGGTTTAGCGCGGTTGGGCGAGGACATCGGGTTGGCCTTACGGGAAAAATCATTTGGATTTCTCGCGCTGCTGACCCGGTTGCGGCAGGTGTGCTGTGACCCAGATTTGCTGCCGTGGTTAAATTCTCCGCTGACGGACAGCGGCAAGCTGCAGCTACTGATTGAAAAATTAGCCGAGGTGGTGGGGAGTGGCCACAAGGTCGTGATTTTTTCGCAATTTGTTACCCTGCTGGATCGGGTCCGCGCGGCGCTCATTCAGCATTATCCGGAACTGCCTCGTTACGAAATTACGGGTATGACGGTTGATCGGCAGAAGCCCGTGCGAGATTTCCAGACCGCGCAAGGCGCCGCCGCCATGCTTGTTAGTCTTAAAGCGGCCGGCACGGGCATCACCTTGCATGCGGCTGACTATGTTTTCTTGCTCGATCCGTGGTGGAATCCCGCAGTAGAGGATCAAGCCATCGACCGCGTGCATCGGATTGGTCAGACGAATACAGTGTTCGTCTACCGCATGGTTACCGCTGGTACCATTGAAGAGCGCATCCAGGCGCTTAAGGTTGAGAAGAAGCTGCTTTTCAATCAGGTCATCGATGGACACGGCGGTGATTTTGAATGGACGAAGCATTTCAATTCGCTGCAAAGCCTGATTCAGCTCAGCGCTGTTGAGACAGGTGAAGCGGAGCAACTCAATGCGGTGCTCGCCGGTCCACCGGCTCCGGCATCGGCGCCGGTCATCTCGTCGGCCTAAACGTTTTTCAGGACCGACCTTCCTAGCGATAACCCAATTGAGTGCAGAGCGATTGGGTGAAATAGCCCATGAGCCCGCACGCTGGCAAGGTGAAGATCCATGCCCAGATAATGCGTTCGACCACGCCCCATTTGACGGCGCAGGTGATGACCACCCATTAATCTACAACGAATTCCGGAGTGCGTGAGTGAGGCTAGGTAGTTTTTACAAAAATCACGAAGATGAGCAGGCGTATGGTTTCGCGTTGAGCTGATTCCGCTGAGGTTGGCGCCACGACGGAGAATCGGTGGTTTGGGGCGCTTCGGGAGAATAGTTGACAGCGATGGGGGGGATATGGATGTTCCCCGTTCCAGATTTTACGGCGGCCATAGCTCAGTTGGTTAGAGCACAAGATTGTGATTCTTGGGGTCGCGGGTTCGAATCCCGTTGGCCGCCCCACTTTTCATGACGCGTTATCGCCTTCAACGTTGCGCGCGCTCCTGGCGCAATACCTTGGCCTCAAGGGCTTAGGACTAAGGCTAAGATTAGCACAAATTTGCTGAAAATTGCCCGGCTGATTCGAAGTTTAGCCGTTAATGTGGTCGCTTTGCAGGAAATTGCCGAGAATTCGCGCTGGAATGGTAGTTTTGATCACCTAGTCAGCTTGATTCGCGTCGAAAATGATCAGCGTAATTTTCTCTCGACCCCTGCCACCTAGCTTTCGAACCTAATTATCCATGGACCGTCTCGCCCAAGCTTTTGCCCGTGCTGCTCGTGAAAAACGTGCCGCTTTTATTGCTTATCTATGTGCGGGCGATCCGGACTTCGATACCTCGCTCGCGGCGTGTCGCGCCGTCTTAGAAGCCGGTGCTGATGTGTTGGAGCTCGGGGTGCCGTTTTCTGATCCCTTAGCTGACGGACCGACTAACCAGTTGGCGGCGCAACGGGCGCTGGACGGGGGCATGACTGCGGCGCGCGTGTTTGAACTCGTCCGCCGAATTCGGGAATTCAGCGAAGTGCCTATCATTTTTTACACTTACTATAATTTAGTATTTTCTAATGGGGTTGAGGCTTACATCCAGGCGGCCAAAGCTGCTGGGGTGAATGGTATGTTGACGCTGGACTTGCCGCCCGAAGAGGCGGGCGAAGTCTTGGCGGCATGTACCCAGCACGATTTGAAAACGGTTTTCATTGTTGCTCCCACTACTCCCCCGGCGCGCTTGGCGATCATAAGCGCAGCAGCGACAGGATTTATTTATTATGTCTCACGCGAAGGGGTCACCGGCGTGCGTCAGCAAGTGGCTAACAATATACCTGAAGCGGTGGCGCGGATTCGGCAGCACACGAAACTGCCCGTTGCGGTTGGCTTTGGCATTTCTACCCGTGAGCAAGTGCGGCAAGTGGCTCGTTGTGCAGACGGCGTTGTGGTGGGCAGTGCGCTCGTCAATGTCATCCGTGATAATCTCGCCAACCGCGCGGGACTGCCGGCGCGCTTGCGAATTACAGCCGCCGACCTCGTGGCTGGCGTAGCCTCTTCGTCAGCTGATCGATGAATCAGGTTAGGAAAATTCTTCTGATTGAAGATGACCGTCACCAGCAGCGATTGATGGAGGAGATGGTCGGCAGTTTTCGGCGTAAGCCCTTTAGCTTGACCGTGGCGGTGACTTACAGCGAAGGGTTGAAGAAATTACTCAGCGGACAATACGCTGCCGCTCTGCTGGTCGATCGTTTGGGCGAGACTGACGGATTGGCGCTACTCCGGGAGGCTCGGATTGCCGGCTCGGTGACCCCGGTCATTGTATTGACTGCTGAAGATAGCGAAGACGTCGACCTTGCGGCTATGGAGGCAGGGGCAGTGGATTATCTTGTAAAGGCCGCGGTGACGCCCCGCTTGCTCGAACGGTCACTCCGTTACGCTTTAAAATTAGATGAAACGCTAGCGCAGATGCGTCAACTGGCGCAGCGCGATGAGCTCACTCATTTACTTAATCGCCGTGAATTTCAGCGAATTCTTGAGGAGGAATGGGATCGGGGCGTGCGCTTTCATCGCCCCTTTTCTCTGATCATCATCGATATCGATTTTTTTAAGCTAATTAATGATACCCATGGTCATCAGGTGGGAGATGAAGTTTTGCGTCATGTAGCCAGTTTGCTCGCTGGACAAATTCGCAACGTGGATCGGGTGGCGCGCTATGGCGGGGAAGAATTTGCTTTGATCATGGTGGAAACCGATCGCGCTACGGCGATGGCGAGCATGAAGCGGCTGGGGGTTTTGCTGCTCGAAACCCCTTGCATCGTGCGCCCCGAATTGACGATCGAGGTCACTTTAAGTGCGGGCGTGGCGTCTAGTCTGGAGGATGGCTCGAGCGCCACGGAGCTGGTGGCCGCGGCTGATCGCGCGCTCTACGCGGCGAAAAAATCTGGACGTAATCGGATCGTCGGTGCGGATGACACGACGGTGTTGTTCACTGATAAATAGTCCGCGCTGCCGTGACCCTTGGTCTGCGGTTGCGGCTTGTCGCCAGTCACGAGGTCGCGGGCACCATGATCCGGAGACTCTGAGGCTTGAGCGCGATTTCCAGTCGGGCGGTGGTCGCTCGCGGTTCGCCATCGGTGTGAATCCAGCCGGGCTTAGTTCGCTCAATCACAAAATTTGCCCCGGGTAGGCGAGTCACGGCTTTAACTTGGTCAAAACTATCGGTGCCTAAGCGATAGAGCATACCGCAGGCACTAAAAAGTCCCACTCGCGGGACGCTCACTAAGTCGAACATCCCATCGTCTATTTTGGCTCCTGGAGCCACGCGGGCATCGTTGCCGTATTGGTCGGAATTCATGACGGCGAGCGTGAAGGCCTGCAATTGGGCGGTGCCGTGAGGATGGTGCACGGTAACAGCTTCGGGTTGGTGAGAAAAAAATGAGGGCACCCCAACTCGAAAATAGCCGCTTAATCCCCGCCGCGTCAGTCGGCTGAAGCGAACTGCGATATCAGCCTCAAACCCCAGCCCCATGGCGTTGAAAAAGGCAAAATCGTTAACGGTGCCGGTGTCGATGGCTCGTGGGCGGCCCTCCAGGAGAGTGCGAAAAGCGCCGTGGCCTGGCCGACTGATGCCGAGGTGACGCCCCAGGCCATTGCCAGAGCCGCAGGGGATCAGTCCAAAAATAGCCGTGGTGCCCACGAGGCCTGTGGCGACTTCATTCATGGTGCCGTCACCGCCGATCGCGACGACCAGTTGGCAGCCTTCCGCGACTGCTTGTTGGGCCAGTTCGGTGGCGTGACGTGGTCGTTCAGTCGAGACCAACGTGCCGTCTAGTTTATGCTGAACAATAAATTCGATCGCACGGTCACGCAAATACGGGTTTTTCCGATTTGAACCAGAGTAAGGATTAAAGATGAACCGAACTTTCAAGGGCTTAGGGTATTATAAAAGCGCGGGCCGCGTTTAATTGCACGGATTTAGTTTGTAACAATCAGCGGCGCTCATTTTGGGTCATGAGAGAAAAACTAGCTTTGCGGATGAGGGTGCACGTGCTTGAATCGCGCGGTGTCACGTTTAATTTATGTCCTTACTGGTTGCACGGCTGTTGGTAAAACTGAACTAGCCCTGCGTTGGGCGGAATCGCGGGGGGCAGAAATTGTTTCGTGTGATTCCCTG
>NEUY01000045.1 GCA_002304425.1 Opitutia bacterium Tous-C10FEB | reverse complement strand
TCCTGGGAATCGGTGACGACACCGAGCGTAGCTTCGCCTTCGTATACCTTGTCGACGCTCATCAGGTATTGCGAAATTCGCGTCGCCTTACCGATCAGCATGACGAGCACCCCGGTCGCCATCGGATCAAGCGTGCCCGCGTGACCGATTTTTTTGATCTGCAGCTTGCGCCGCAAATGATAGACGACGTCGTGTGAGGTCAGCCCCTGGGGCTTATCCACCAACAATACTCCTTCCATTTCTTTGGGCGGTAGCAGACTCATGATTGGGCGGTGTCGATTTCAGCTAAGCGCCGGGTTAAAGCCGCCACGAGCCGAGGATAAAAATTAACTAATAGATCAGGGCAATTGAGTCCCGCGGCACTCGCGTGCCCGCCGCCATTGAATTGCGCCGCAATCGTGTCCATGCGGTAAGAACCATGCTCCGCCCGCAGACTAGCTTTGATCGTGCCGGGACGTTCCTCGATGAGCACGCCGATTTCCACCCCTTGAATGGAGCGGGCATAATCGACTAACCCCTCCGTGTCTTCAACCGTTGCCCCCACTTGCTCAAAAATCCCTTGCGGCAGCACCCCGAGGCAAACGCGCCCGCCGCATTCAAATTTAAGTGAACCAAGATAATGTTGGAGCAGTTTTAATTTACCCACTGACTCCCGTTCAAACAGCTCAATGCCGGCTTGGGCGGGTTCCGCCCCGCAGGCGACGAGCTGAGCACACAGCTGAAAAACGCGGCGCGTAGTGGAGGGGAAGCGAAATTGCCCCGTATCGGTCATAATCCCCGTATATAACGCCTGCGCGGTGGTCGCATCGACCGGCAAAGCCGCATCAAAAAATAAACCCGCTAAAACTTCAGCCGTCGCCGCCGAATCGACATCGACAAAATTATGCTGCGCAAAGCCCCGATTCGAAACGTGGTGGTCGAAACAAGCCAAGGGACTCGGAAATAATGTTTTCACGTGATCACCGGCGCGGGCGTGATCCGCACAATCAGTAAATATCGCCAGTCGCCCGGCGAGCGCAGCATCATCCCGCATGACCAAAGGGGTATCGCCGAGCAGAAATTTAATCCGACGCGGCACGGCATCAGGATTCATGCACACGGCATCAATTCCCTGGGAACGGAGCACGCGACAGAGTGCCACCTGGGAACCGATACAATCGCCATCCGGGCGCTGATGACCAATGACCACGATCCGTTGACCACGCAATTTCTCCAGCAAATCGGTCCACCGACCGGCAAATTGAGGATAATAGCTCACGGCTTCTTCTCAGCCTGATCAATCGCCCCGAGCAGTTGCTCGATGCGTAAAGCCCGTGGGGCGTGATCGTCATGCACGAAAGTTATTAAAGGGACATGACGAATAATAACATTTTTTGCCACCGCACCGCGAATCTCCGTGCGCTTACTCAACAGCCATTTACCCGCGCGCTTAGCCTCGAGGGCGGCACCGAGCACCGAATAGAAAATCTTGGCCTCCCGCAGATCACCCGTGATCTCTACTCCGGTAATCGTAATGGCCACCGACTCGCTGCTATAACGCGAATGCAAGTAAGCGCTAATTTCGCGCTGCATCAGCTCGTTGACGCGAATAAGTCGGTTGCTCATCGATTTTTCGAATTAGATAACTGCTTAATGATTTTTGTGACCCGCGCCGCCGCGGGGGAAAAACCGTAAAGTGGTAATAAAATTTAGAGCGAGGCTCTAACCTTTTGCACCTCGAAGCATTCGATCCGATCGCCAGGCTGATAGCCGTCATAGCCATCGAGGCGAATACCGCACTCGAGACCCGCGCGGACTTCGTTGGCATCATCTTTAAAGCGGCGGAGCGTACTAACCTTACCTTCAAACACGGAATCTTTACCGCGGCGAACTCGGGCCGTGGTGCCGCGATTAATTTTCCCTTCGGTGACCAAACAGCCCGCGACAAAACCCTTCGCCACCGGGAATACCTGACGAACTTCGGCGCCACCGGTTTTATTTTCCTTCAAATCAGGATCCAGCAGATCGGCCATCAACTCTTTCACCCGATCGGCGAGTTCATAGATGATCTCAAAGCTCTCGACGGTGACCCCATGGTGTTTGGTCAAGGCAGTGACGCCATTTTCCTGCTTCGTGTTAAAACCGATAATAACCGACTTAGAAGCGCTCGCCATGAGGACGTCGTTCTTGCTGATAATTCCGACATCGGAAGCGACAATATCGAGGGAAACCTTGGTGCTCTTGATTCCCTCGAGAACATTTTTTACGGCCTCCAAGGAGCCAAAAACGTCGGATTTGATCACCACCCGCAGCATCTTACCTTGCGTGGCGGCGATATTGGCAAACAGCGCCTCCAGCGAAGTATCCTTCGGCACCGCATCACCGGTCGTGGTCACTTTCTTCAGATTATCTTCCGCTTCTTCCGCTTGTTTTTCCGCTTCGCGTACATTTTTAACCGCGACAAATTTAGCGCCAGAATCCGGCGCGCCCGACCAGCCAATCACGCGGACCGGCAAACCAGGAGGGGCCTCTTTAATATTGCTCCCTTGGTCATCGAACATGGCGCGCACTTTAGCAAAATGCGGACCGCATACGATCGCGTCGCCGATTCGCAGTGTACCCCGTTGAATAATAACCGTGGCCAGCGGACCGCGGCCCATGTCGATCTGTGACTCAATCACGACCCCACTGGCTTCCGCCTTGGGATTAGCCTTGAGCTCCAGCACCTCGGCTTGGAGTAAAATCATATCCAGCATCTCGGTGATGCCCTGCCCCTTGATCGCGGCAACCGGCATGGTGACCGTCGTCCCACCCCAATCCTCCGGCGCGATTTGCCGTTCCTGCATCTGCTGCTTGACCCGCTCAATATTGGCGCCCTTCACATCCATCTTATTGACGGCAACCATGAGGACTACTTTGGCGTCGAGCGCATGCTGCAAGGCCTCGTCAGTTTGGGGCATGAAGCCGTCATCCGCCGCCACCACGAGTACCGCAATATCCGTGACCGAGGCGCCGCGCGCGCGCATTTTGGTAAAAGCGGCGTGACCAGGCGTATCGAGGAAAGTTACTTTGTGGCCGTTATGCTCGATCTGGTAAGCACCAATGTGCTGCGTAATGCCACCCGCTTCCCCCGCGGCGACGTTCGCTTTACGGACGGCATCCAGCAGAGAAGTTTTTCCATGGTCGACGTGACCAAGAATACAAACCACGGGCGGACGAGGAGCGAGATTCTTGATATCTTCTTCGCGCGCTTTCTCCGCTTTGTTAATTTTGATGATCTCAGGCGCAACGGGTGCCACGACGGCTTCACCGCGGTGCTTGATGTCGAGGAGGAAGCCATGCTTTTCCGCGACCTTGGTCGCAATCGCCTCATCGATGGACTGATTCATCGAGGCGAAGATTTTCATCTCCATCAATTCCGAGATCAGTTTGAAAGGTTTCAGACCGAGCGCGACGGCGAATTCGCGGACAATAATCGGTGGCTTCAGATGAATCACCTTAACGCCATCCTCTTCCGTAACCGTGATGGTCGGGGCCGAGGCGGAAGCCGCCGTCGGCAACTGCGGAGCAAATTTAGCCGGTGAAGGCGGCGTCGAGACCGGCGCGCGCGGGATGCTCACCGGCGGCGGCGCGACCGGCGATTTAGCTAAGGCTGGGACAGCCGGCGGCGAACTGCGCAAGGCTGGAGCCGGCGCGGGTCTGGGGGCCGACGAGAACGACGACGCTACCCGTTGGGCTGGAATGGGTGGCAGTGGCGGGGCCTTCAGCACCGGCGCCACGGGCAATTTTGGGGCGAGCACGACGGGAGCCACCGGCGCCGGATTAGCCGCCGCGCGCGCCGCGGCCGCGGCTTTAACGACCTCTTCTTTCTCGCGGGCAATATCCTGCACTGATTTTACAAAAATGCCCGGCGGTAATTTGAGCTTTGGCTCAGCCACCACGACGGGGGCGGCGACGACCACAGGAGCGGCGACAGGAACCCCGTATTTTTTCTCAATCTCGTCGTAGTAAATCTTACTGACGGTGCTCGAAACCGACTTGGTATCCGCCGAGACGTAACCCTGCTCCTTGAGCCAGACCAGCATGTCTTTGGGCTCAATATTGTATTGCTTGGCGATCTCGTGGATACGGGCACTCATTCAGTTAGGCGGGGGCGGGGGGAGATAAAATGTTTAGAGTCCAGAAACTTTGTTAATGACGTCCTGCGCCTCAGCCTCGGTGAAACCTGATTCGACCAAATCCTTAGCCTCGACGCCTTCAAAGGCAGCCGGTGAGTTAATGCCTTGGGTCACCAAGCGCTCTGCCACCGCAGGATCAAACGCATAGGTCGTGACGAGCAAGCTGATGGCTTGAGCCCGTGGATCAACTGCGACGAGCTTGTATTCTTCGATGTCGAGCCGGCAGCCGACCAAGCGTGAGGTCAGGCGCGCGTTTTGTCCCTTGCGGCCAATGGCGACCGCGAGGTCATCATTAACCACTCGGACGAGCAGACGCTTATTTTTTTCATCGAGAATAATTTCGCGCGGCACGGCCGGCTTAAGCGCCTCAATCAACATTTCCTTCGTGTCGGTATGATACGGAATAATGTCGATTTTCTCGCCATTGAGTTCGCGCACCACGCTCTTCACGCGGGCCCCACGCGCGCCGACGCAAGCGCCGACGGGATCAACTTTCGGATCGGTGCTCGTGACGGCGATCTTCGTGCGATAGCCTGGTTCACGAGCGAAAGCCTCAATCTTGACCGTGCCATCAGCAATTTCCGTGACTTCGAGTTCGAAGAGGCGCCGAACAAATTTGGGGCTCGCGCGACTGAGAATGATCTCCGGACCGCGGCTGCCGTTTTCAATTTCCAATAAAATACAGCGAATGCGCTCGCCGGGTGCGTATTCTTCACCGGGAACCTGCTCTTTGCTGGGCATCACCGCCTCAGCTTTGCCGAGATCGATGAACAAGTCGTTGCGCTCACGCCGGCGAACGGTGCCGCTGACGATGTCGCCGACCGAATCCTTAAAGTCGTCGTAAATGCGCTCCTTCTCGAACTGACGAAGCTTTTGCATGATGGCTTGACGCGCCGTCTGCGCCGCAATGCGGCCGAGGTAGGAAGGATCAACTTCTTTGTCGATGGTGTCGCCGACGACCGCCCCAGGTTTCAACGCCTGGGCCTTCTCGACGTGAATCTGCAGCTTCGAATCTGACACTGAATCCACGACCTTCAACTGCGACCAGGCCGTGAGCTGGCCGTTCTTAGCATTAATTTCGATCCTGAGTTCCTGGCCAGAGGTAGCGCCCTTCAATGCGGCGGTTTTGATCGCGGTGACGATCGTGGAGATCATATCGGCACGGGGAATGCCTTTCTCCTTCTCCATATATTCGAGAACGGACAAGATTTCGCTGCTCATGATGTGTTTTGATTAATGTGAAAAAAAAAGCGGACCCGAGGGCCCACTTTTTAGAAAGTGAACTAGTTATAGGAGGCGGAAGATATTGAACGGGTCGAACGCTTGTCAAGCACTCGGCAAGTTTTCTGTCTATCAGTGACTTGCATAAGCTTCATGCTGTAAAATCCAGCCCAGCAACCCCTGCGCACAACCGTGGCAAAGCGATTGTCCGCGCGGACCCGTCAGCCCCAGCTTCGGCAAGGCCCGGCGCAGCCCGTCTGGAAAATCGCCTAAATACCAATAGAACCATAGATTAAAGAGATCATCACCGCCTTCCCGCGCCGCCAGCAACGGCAAGAAACCATCGCATACGAGATTATCTAACCGACTTCCCCCGACTGCGCCCCCCAATAATTCACTGACTAGATGCGTGCGCTGAAGTTTAAGGCCAAGGAGTTGTCGGGCGCGGCTCGGACTGACGCCCTCCCCTAGTGCAACGCGATTGTTGAGCAGGCAACCCAAGCGCTCAGGCCATTCCGGTTGGTGGGTGACCCAGCGCTGATATTGCCGCAAGCGAGTGAGCGGATGATTTGCGGGCCGAATTCCCTGCCGCCGCCAGGCCAGGTCTCTGGACGCGAAAATTTCAGCGGGCTCGATCCCGGCCACCCAACGCGCGAGCGGGTAATGAGTAGCGACGGCCAAAAAAGCGGCACGATTTTTTTGATAACCTAAAATTTCAAGTGCGGTCTGGTGCGCCGCTTCCATCCAGCCCAGCTGCGCAAGCCGACGCTGCGCGAAATGTACTTTTTGCTGCCACCGGCGCTGCGCATAGCCGTGGATGATCGCGCGGCGTTGTTCGATCGGCTCCGCCGCCAGCTCGGCGAAACGCTCCCACTGATCGCGGGCAGTGATGATTTCAAGCGCATCGTCGGATGCGTATTCCTCAAGATCGCGATGCAACAGCGGCAGCAATACGAGCGTCGGCAACACGCGGCCCTCAGCGTGCTGCGCGGGCACTTCACCTGCACTCGGCGGAAATAAGACCACATGCAGCACGACGCGCGCATACGCTGGATCAGCCGCATGCTGGTGCGCCCGCCAATCCGCCTGATGAAAATGAACCTCAATGTCCCCCGTGATTTCTTGGCCAGCGATCACGAGCCGCGCCCCATAAAAATCAGGGCCACCCAATAAATTCCACGCCCCCACCGAGCGAATCTGGAGCGCGCGACCATCGGTCAATGTGGCCCGATCTCGGGCAAAATCTTCGCGCAGCCAAATTTTCTGCACGACCCGCTCCGCCATCGTAAAGGGACCGTACAGTCCCTGCAGTTCCGCGACATAATTAAATATAATGGCCATGGGAAATTAATCCGCGCTTGGCCCCGCAACGAACGTGCTCGCAAGCTGAGTCGTCCGCTTCCCCGCGGCGAGGGGAAACCGCACCCAAACTTAAATAAGCTGCAAATGCCGATCTGTCGCGCGTTCCACCGCGGCAAAATGTGCGGCATTGGCCGCGAGTTTCACATCGAGGGCATACGTGGGCACCATCGCTGCTAACCGCGCTTGGCCTTCACTCGTGGCGAGCAGTTCCGGCAAACAAAGCTTAATGACATCGAGGACAATATTAACGCACACCGAGGCGCCGGGCGAGGCCCCGAGCAGCGCGGAAATGGTGCGATCTTCATTGGTGATGACCTCCGTGCCGTAATGCACAATGCCCGCTTCCCCATCGGTTTTCTTGATCGCTTGAACGCGAATGCCCGCGTCGATGAGTTGCCAATCCTTGGCCTGTGCGTTGGGATAAAAAATATGCAGGACCGCCAAACGATCCGCCATACTCTGCGTGCCTTGCTGCACCAAATAGCGAACTAAGGGCAAATTCGTCGCGGCAATTTTCAGCAGCGTTAAAAAATTATGGGGTTTCACCGAGGCTGGCAGGTCCAGCCAACTCCCTTGCCGGTGCAGAAATTTTGTCGTCCAAGCAGCGAACGGCCCAAAGAGCAGCGTTTTTTTGCCATCGAGGACGCGCTGGTCAAGGTGCGGGACGGCCATGGTTGGGGCGGCGTCCAGCGCCTGCCCATAAACTTTCGCCGCGTGGCGTTCCACAATCGCGGGATTATCACACACCAGCCACTGGCCACCAATCGGGAAACCGCCGATGCCTTTGCTTTCCGGAATGCCAGCTTGCTGCAGTAAATGTAAACTGCCCCCGCCGGCTCCCACGAAAACAAATTTCGCGTGATTCTGGCGCAGCTCGCCGGTGGTCAGATCGCGACTGCTCACCGTCCAACCGGTCGTGGTTTTCTTCAGATCAAGCACGCGATGATTCGTCGCGAGGCCGCAGCCCGGTTGGGCGTGGAGCCAATTTAATAATTTCCGCGAGATCACTCCGAAATTCACATCCGTCCCGCTCGCCATCTGCGTGGCCGCAATCGGCACCGCCGGATCCCGCCCTTCCACCAACAAGGGGGCCCAACCGCCAATCGTCGCCGCGTCTGTGCTATAAATCATGTCGGCAAAAAAGTGATGCGCGGCCATACCCGCGTGCCGGGCGCGCAGAAAATCCACTTGGTCCGCTCCATGCACAAAACTGATATGCTGCACCGCATTAATGAATTCGCGGGGCTGATCGATCATACCTGCCGCGACCGCGTAGCTCCAAAATTGTTTGGAGTGTGAAAATTGCTCATAAATCTCGATGGCCTTTTGCACCTTAACGGTCCCATCAGCTTCCCGCTTGGGTGTGTAACTGAGCTCGCAAATTCCCGCATGCCCCGTGCCCGCATTGTTCCAGCCATGCGAACTTTCCTGCGCTAACTCCGCCGTCACTTCATATAATTGAATCTTTAACTTCGGCTCCAATCGCTTGAGCAGCGCGCCGAGATTAGCCGACATCACGCCGCTCCCGATCAGGATCACGTCCGGGTTTTCAATGTGCTTGGAATAGGCCATAATTCAATTTTTGCGCTGAGCGCAGCTCGATTTAAAATTAACCGCGCCGACTGAGTACTTTGGTTTCGTAATTCGCCACTGCCGTAAGCCACGTGGCGGCCGGCGGGGTCCCGCCGCGCACGCAGAGCATATCCCACACCGCGCCCCAGGGCATCGCCTTCGATTGCTCCATCAGCGCCAAGCGCTCATGGCCGCGACCACCCGCCTCGGCCGCCTTTAATAATTTGGTCGGATCCAGCAACCCAAGCAGGATTGCTTGCCGCGTGGCGCGGGCGCCGACGACATACGCCGCGATGCGATTGATGCTCGCATCAAAGAAATCGAGCGCGACGAAGACGCGATTGAATGCCCCACCCCGAGCGATTTCGGTAAACAGCGCGCGGACGGCATCATCCAGAATCACCACGTGATCACTATCCCAGCGAATCGGCCGACTCGTGTGCAACAAGAGCCGAGGATGAAACTGCAGCAACGCGGATACTTTATCAGCGACGGATTCGGTCGGATGATAATGACCGAGATCGAGACACGGGACGACCGACCGACTCTGCGCGTAGGCCGCATAAAATTCGTGGGAGCCGACGACATAATCTTCACTGCCGATGCCAAAAAGTTTTCCTTCCACGGCATCGATGCAATGCGCGCGACTCACCTTGGAGTCGGCCAAGATGGCATCAAGCGACTCCGCTAGCCGAGCACGTGGGGCCCAGCGATCGGCCGGTTGATCTTTGGTGCCATCAGGAATCCAGTGATTAGTGACACTGGGTGAGCCAAGTTTATTGGAAAAATGCTGCGCAATCCGGCGACTAGCGCGACCGTGTTCAATCCAGAATTCGCGTACTTTTTTATCGGCGCTCGCGAGCGTAAAACCGGAGTTAGCTAACTCGTGCGCAAAATAGGTAGGATTAAAATCTAAGCCGACGCGCCGGTCCTGGGCCCAATCTAGCCAACGCGAGAAATGCGCGGGGGTCAGGGCATCACGGTCGACCGTTTTTTTACCCGTCTCCGCGTAAAAAGCGTGGAGGTTCAGGCGTTGTTTACCGGGTAGCAATTTCAACACGAGATCGAGATCGGCGCGCATCTCGTCGCCGTTGCGCGCGCGACCAGGATAACTGCCCGTGGCAAGCGTGCCGCAACCGACGAGTCCATCCCGCGGAGTTTCCAAGCCACGAACATCGTCGGCTTGCCAGCAGTGCAACGAGATCGGCACGGCGAGCGCACGCTTGATGGCGGCATCGGTGTCTACGCCGCGCTCCGCATAAGCGGCACGAGCGAGACGATAGGCGGAAGTAATGGCAGCCCGGGAAGTGGATAAGTTCATACAGATTGCGGGGTATAAATAACGGGAGTGAGTTGCCGAGAAAACAGCGCGCGGAAAGTCGCCAGATCACGCACCGCGCGCAGGCCGATCAACTGTGAAGCAATGTTGCCCACGGCGGTGCCTTCGAGCGTGAAGGCGTGCACCGGACGACCACTCGCGTTGGCGGTGGCCTGACACAAGAGGCGATTCTTTGAACCGCCCCCCACGATCAGGATGCGGGAGAATTGCCGCCCCGCGAGGCGCTCGAAAGCGCGCAACGCATCGGCGTGCCCTTGCCCGAGTGAAGCGCAAATCAAGCGCGTGTAAGCAGCGATATTTTTAGGCATCGGCAGTTTTCGCTTTTTCAACTGCGCGTCGATCGCGGCGCGCATCGAGGGTGGATTGACGAAGGCCGGATCGGTAACATCAAGCAATTGCTTCGGCGCCGGCAAGCGGGTGGCGGCGGTAATGAGTTTTGCCCAGGCGCGATCGTTGGTGGGACGCGCGGCAAACTCTTTCAGCGTTTGCTCGAGCAGCCAGAGACCAATCACGTTGGTCAGTGGACGATAGCGACCGTCCCCAATGCGTTCGTTGGAAATCCGCGCCGCCAGCGCACCTGCACCGAGCACCGGCGTGTCGCTCTCAAAACCCACGAGTGACCACGTGCCGGAGCTGATATAAAGATCCCCGCCCGCCGGATTGGCGGGCATCGCGTCGTAGGCGCAGGCCGTATCGTGACCGGGCACCGCGACAACTTTTACCCCAGCCAATTCGCGTAGACCCTTGACCGGTCCGAGCACGGTATTCGCCAAGATGGGTGGCGTGAACCACGTCGCGGGTAGATGAAAATGATCCAGCGTGGCGCGCGACCAATCGGTCCCGTGCACGTCGAGCAACTGCGTCGTACTCGCAAAAGAAATCTCGTTCGTCATTTTGCCCGACAAGAGATAATTGAAATAATCGGGCAGAAACAAACAGCGGGTGGCGAGATCCGTCACCGCGGGACACTGCGCCACGGTTTCCGCTAACTGCAGGCTCGAGTTATAGAAAACATTGGGAATACCGGTCGCCGCGTAAATCCGCTCCAACGCGGCGCGGGTGTTCGCCAAGCGCTGCAACCCGGGTTGCGTCCGGGCATCGCGGTAAGCGTGGGTCGGAAAAACCATCCGGCCGGCATCGTTCACTAAAACGTAATCGACGCCCCAGGTGTCCACGCCCACGGACGCCAACGAGGGGAAACGGCGCTTAGCCTCGCGCAAGCCTTGGCTGATCTGCGTCCAGAGGCCGGGGAGATCCCAGTAATCGTGTCCACCAATCGAGCGAAACTGATTAGGGAAACGATGCACTTCCGTCAGCGTGAGCTTATTTTTCGCCCACGTTCCGACGATCACGCGACCGCTGGTTGCGCCGAGATCAACTGCTGCACAGTGGATGGTTTTCATGGTCACGAGGAATGCGCGAACGCGGGGCCCGACTCAACGCAAGAACGCCTCATGGAGGCCGCCGTCGACGGGGAGAATTTGTCCCGTGGTTTTGCTCAGCCGTGACGAGACGAGGAGGAAGTAGGCCTCCGCTTGGTCGGCGGGCGTGATCGGCGATTTCGTCAGCGTGCGATCCGCATAGAATTGCGCGAGTTTGGTGACGAGCGATTCCGTGACTTCGCTCTCTTGGTACGGAATATTATATTTCGCCAGCGAACCGATTACGCGGTCCCGCGGGAACATGGCACTTCCCTGCACCACGGTGGCCGGCGCCACGCCGTTGACGCGGACCAGCGGGGCGAGTTCCAGCGCGAGTTCGCGCACCAAGTGGTTAGCGGCCGCCTTGGAGGTATCATAGGCCAAGGAACCTTTTTTCGCGACCGCGGCATTGGCCGAAGTTGTCAGCACGAGGTTACCGCGGAGCCCTTGTTCTTTCCAGGTCTTGAACGCTTCATCGCCGACGATGTAGCTACCCGTAACGTTTACGCCGAAGGTGAAGGCCCATTTATCATCGGGGATGTGACCGGTGGTATCGCTTGGCCAGAATACGCCGGCGGTGACGCAGATGGAATCAAAACCGCCGTACGCTAAGGCGACCTCATCGAGCATGGCGCGAACGCTGGCCCGATCGATGACGTTGGCGGCGAGACCGAGGGCGGGGCCGCAGGCCGATAAGCCGCTGCCGGCGACGCCGATGCCCATGCCGTATTTATCGGTAATTTCTTTAGCCGTCGCTTGGGCGGTCTCGAGCTTGAGATCGACGCACACAATTTGCGCGCCGTCTTTCGCGAGGCGATGCGCGGTTTCCTTGCCGATGCCGGAGCCCGCGCCGATGACGAGGATCACCTGCCGCGCGAGTTCCTTCTCGGCGGGCATGCGCTTCAATTTGGCTTCTTCGAGCAACCAATATTCGATATCGAAAGCCTCCTGCTGCGGCAGGGCGATGTAAGTATCGATCGCTTCGGCCCCGCGCATCACTTCGACGGCGCAGTTATAAAATTCTGCGGTCACCCGCGATTCTGATTTATCTTTGCCCCAAGCAATCAGGCCGAGACCGGGGATGAGCACGACGGTCGGATTGGGGTCGCGCATGGCCGGCGAGTTAGCGTGCTTACATTTGGCATAGTAAGCCGCGTAATCCTGGCGATAGGCTTGCAAGCGCGCCGTGAGTTTTTGCTTCAAGGCGGCGCCGTCCTCCGTCTGGGGATTCCAATCTACATAGAGCGGTTTAATTTTTGTGCGCAGGAAATGATCTGGGCAACTCGTGCCGAGTTCCGCTAACCGAGCGGCGTCGCGGGAATTCACAAAACGCAGAATTTTCTCGTCGTCCTGCACCGTCCCGATGAAGCGCTTCTGCTGCGAAATTTGGCCGCGCAGCCACGGTAAAATTGCCGCAAACGCCGCACGGCGTTTCGATGCTTCGAGGGTGGTATATTTCTGGCCACCGAAGACGGTCGCATCTCCGCCCTTCGCGGCATACTTGGCCTCGATGAAAGCCGAGGCGCGCTCGATGCAATCGAGGGTGTAAATATAACAAGCCTTCTCCGCATCGTCCCACGAGATGAAGCCGTGCTGGCCCATCATGATGGATTTAATTTTCGGATTTTTGCGCACGATTTCCTGCATGGCCAAGCCGAGTTCAAAGCCCGGCCGCATCCACGGCACATAGGCCATTTCGCCGCCGAAAATCTGCTGGGTTAATTTTTCGCAATTCGCCGAAGCCGCGATCGAGATAATCGCATTGGGATGCATGTGATCGACGTGCTGGCTCGGGATAAAAGCGTGCAGCGGGGTGTCGATCGAAGACGGCCGAGGATTTAAATTAAACGTGGTATGATTATACATCCCAACCATGTCATCTTCCGCGGGGGTTTTGAGACCCTTCTTCGGCTGTGCGGCATAGAGGGGTTGGAGCTCCATCAACTTTTGCTGATACAACGAAGAAAAATTCTCGCGGGTGCTGGTGCGGAGGTCACCCCCGGAGCCTTTGACCCACAGCACTTCGGTCGGCTGTCCGGAAAGCGGATCTTTTTCGGTCAATTTGGCCGAGGTATTGCCCCCGCCGGTATTGGTGATCCGCTGATCGCGGCCCAAAAGGTTAGAGCGGTAGATCAAGCGACCGACCGGATCGAGCGATGCGGCGTGCGCATCATCCCAGAGATAGTTGACGAATTTGTAGGTAGGCATGGTAGTAAATTTTTTAAGTTAACGCAGACCGAGCATTTTTTCGCGGTAAAGTTCATCAGGACGACCGGCGATCCGGGCGGCCACGGCAGCAGAAAGAAACCGGGGGGAGCCGAGGGCTTGCGCGCCCGTATAAATTTCGGCGGCCTTCACCGCCATCAACGTCACCGCTAGCACCGCCGCCGGCGTCGCGCCTAGCGCGATCAAACCGTGATTTTCGAGCAGGATAGCCCGAGGCGGCCGCGCCAAACGCTTGATGTAAGCGAGGACGGCGCGCCGAATCGCCTGCGCCAATTTCAGGCCGGGATCGACGTAGGGCACGAGGACGAATTCCGCCCCACAGCAAACGATCTCATCGGGACACAAGCGCCGCGTGGCAAAAGTCCGCGCGTGCGGGGTGCACAAAATTTTATTCACCATCACCGGATGAGTGTGACCCACGAAGTTAACGCCCGGCAAGGTCAGCAACCATGCGTGAAACATCGCTTCGACCGATGGCTTTTTCGCCGACGAATCAACCCGGGCGGCGAGGAGCGCGCTATCAACCGCGGCATCAGAAATTTTCTGCACTTCCAACAGTGCGACCAACTCCGCCAGCCGGCACACGGTGAGACCCGCCGCGCTGAGCGTGCCGAGATGCGAGCCGCTGGCCTTGACCACAAAGGTATCCGCCGAGAGACGGGCAGACGTGTTACCTTCGCCTAAAATAGCGAGAGCCCGATCCTCGCGACCCAATTGGTGCGAGAGGTCAAGTAGCTGCTTGGTTAAATCAGAGGAGGTAGATTTTTTCACAGGGAATTAAGCGTGGAGATATTTATTAGCCGGCAGCCGAATGCCAGCCGCGACTAACTGAGAGGCGGAAGCGTCGGTGATGAGGGCGGAGAGTTGGCGCCACGTGGCGACGCGGTGCGGCGTGGCGCGACCAAGCTTGGAGGCATCGAGACAAAAGCAAATGCGCTGGGCCTGGGGGAGCAAGGCGCGCTGAAAGCCGGCGATATGCTCGTGGGAATTGCTAATGCCCGCGGCGTCCATCCCCTCGCCCGCCAGAAACGCGGCGTCAAAGGACCAATCGCCCAGGGCCTTGATGGCTTGCGCGCCCATGAGCGCCGCTTGGCGATTGAGA
>NEUY01000044.1 GCA_002304425.1 Opitutia bacterium Tous-C10FEB | reverse complement strand
TACCACCAATTGCGGCTCGCGAGTTGACCAACTGAACCCGGCAAGAATGCAGCAACTCTTTGCTGAACTCGCGGCCTTTGGCGTTCGCCACGATGACCCGGAGTTGCGCAATATCACCTACCGCCGGAGCGACGGTCGCTTTTGCCTGATCGATTTTGAATTCGCGACCGTGTTGGGCGAAAGCACCGCAGACGCCAGCTCCCAGTCGCCGCACCTCCGCTGGTCAGGTCTGACGCACCGCGGTCATGTTCGCCCGATCAACGAAGACCGCTTCCTCGCGCTGGAATTTGATGGCCACGAGGTTCGCTACCTCGGCAAGAACGGCGAGGCCTCCTGGACGAAAGCCGACTTTGTCTTTGCCGTGAGCGATGGCATGGGCGGCGCCAATTCCGGGGAATTCGCCAGCCGCATCACCATCGATAAAATCACGAGCCTGATGCCCAAAAGATTTCGGGGCGCCGCGCCTGGCCCAAATAGCGGCTATGCGGAAATCCTCCTCGAGGCCTTTCGCGAGATTCATCAGGAATTAATTAAGCTCGGTGAATCCTACGAAGAATGCCGCGGCATGGGAACCACGCTCAGCCTGTGTTGGCTCACCCCCGGCTGGGCTTACTTTGGTCATATTGGCGACAGTCGCATCTACCATCTGCCGGCAGCCGGCGGACTCATCCAGCTCACGCACGACCATGGCCACGTGGGCTGGCTGCGCCGTCAGGGGAAACTAACTGAGCGTGAAGCTCGGGCGCATCCCATGCGGAATGCCCTCCACCAATCACTCGGCGCAGAACATCAATTCATCGAACCGCAATTTGGCGCCCTGCCCTGCACGCCCGGCGATCGCTTTTTACTCTGCTCCGATGGCTTGATCGAAGGTCTTTGGGATCGCCAACTCGAAGCAATGATCCGCGAGTCCGCCACCACTCCGATCGCCCAGCGACTGATCGACGCCGCCCTCGAACGCGCCGGCCGTGATAACATCACCGCGTTGGTTTACGCCGCGCTCGCGGTCCCTGCGTCGGAATCGCCCAGTTCATGACGCTTATTTTTGTCTACGGCACGCTGATGCGCGGTGGCCAGAATCACCATTATCTCGCTCAGCAGCAATTTATCGGCCCCGCCCGCACGCGGCCCGGCTTCACCCTTTATTCACTGGGCGCATATCCCGGGATGGTCGCCTCAACTGATCAGCAGCATGCGGTGAACGGAGAAATCTGGTCAGTGGATGAGCCGACCCTAAAAAAACTCGATGACCTTGAAGGGGTCGCCGAGCAACTCTACGCCCGCCAACCCATCAGCCTCGCTCCACCTTGCGCCCAGCAGACAGTCCAAACGTACATTTATCTGCGCGATTTGTCCGGCCGTCCCCACCTAGGCGCAAATTGGCAGTCCTCTCGCTGACAACCATGGTTTCAACCCACGCTCCTCTTTTTGCAAAAGAACTGAGATTAAGTTTTAGGCGTGAGCTTTTTGTGACCGGCCCCAGCCTTAAACTGCTGTCCGCGCCTATTGCTTTTTCGGCAGGAAAATAATCTCCAGTTACTCCATCAAAGAAGATAGTTGATAATCCAAACCAGCCTCTCTCTATGCGATTCCTATTCATTGTCCTCATCCTAATCGTCAGTGCCGAATCAGCCTGGGCAGAAAATAGGCCACTGCGAGTCGCCGCGCTGGAGTTTGCGATCACCCCAACCACCGGTGGGTACACGTCGAGCAAAACTGGGGCCCGGGTGACCAAGGTCGCGGGGCCTTTGAAAACCGCGGTGACGCTGCTGGAGGACGGGGATACTCGGTTGTGCCTCATCACATCGCACATGAACTCGCCGAAAGGGGCAAACATCGCCCCGTTGATCCGTGGTGCCGTGGCGGCGGCTCTGGAGATGCCGATCACCCATGTGCTGCTGATGGTCTCGCACAATCACACCGACCTCAATCTCGTGAGCAATCACCTCGAGGCCTACTCGACGCTGTTGATGAAGCCGGAAGAGATTCCCACCCCCAAGCTGGAGCCGGTAGGAGAAGATTTTATGCGGCAGCTCGTCGCTACGGCCAAGCAACTGCCTGCGCGGTTACAACCCGTCACCGTATGGTCGGCCGTGGGCTCTGAGAACCGCATCAGTTACAATCGCAAAGGCCGCCGGCCCGATGGCACAGCTTACCTCATCCGCGAAGAGGATCGCGACTTGTTGGGAGCAGATTTCAACGGCGACATCGACACGCAGGCCCCCATCGTCGTTTTCAAAAATGAGCGCGGTGAGATCGTCACGGCGATCACGCAGTTCACCAGCCATCCGTGCTCATGTTTTCATCCGGAAAAGCCCATCATCTTCGGCGACTGGCCCCAGGTAGCTTGCGATCATGTCGCGCAGCACCTATCGCCAACGAAACCGATCACGGTGAGCTTTCTGCAAGGCTGTGCGGGCGATGTGAACTCCAAAGGCATGTTCCGCGGTGATGTGGAGCTATCGAAAAAATATGGTCGCTACCTCGCAGATAGCTACATCGCTGCTTTGAGTAATTTAAAGCTCTCCCAGCGCACCGGACTCGATTTTAGCGTAGAGCCAGTTTCCATCCCGCTCGCTCCCCTGCCCGCTGAGGCCGTCTTGAATGCTGAAATCGCGGAAATGGAAGACTTCATCAAACGGGCGGCGGGCGGCGATGAAAACACCCTGCTCTGCGTGGGCCAAAATTTTCCGCGTGAACTGACTCCCGCCTATCGCGGCAAATTGATCGAAATGATCCTGCCGTGGAATAAATGGGCGCTCGCCATGCACCAGCAAGGCAAGGCCACCACGGTGGCAAAAACGCTGGAGGTTGAAATTCAAGTCTTCCGCATCGGCGATGTGGGACTCGTGGGCATGCCCTTTGAGCCATTTCAAGGCATTGGTCGCCAAATTCGCGCGGGCTCTCATCTGCCGGTCACCATCCCCTGCGGCTACACGAACTTATCGTACGGTTACCTCACCGACTCCCCCAACACGGGCGATGTCGAATACCAAAGCGCCCACTATCGCTACAGCAAATACCGGCCGCCTTATGCGAAGCCCGCCGGCGATGTGATTGCGATCAAGGCAGTCGAAATCCTCAACCAATTTGCCCAATAACGGGTCATTTTTCGAACGCAGCGGGCATGTGCAGAAATCCAATTTAGGACTAAGCACTTCAGGATTTCAGCGCTGATTTTGGCACGCGCTTGACCGTAACAAAACGGGCGCGAAATAGTTCTTCCAGTAAATCACGCGTGGCCAGCGGAATCCGTTTAACCAAATCCTCGAGCGGGGGTAACGATTCCTCGGCGGCTACCGGCGCCAAATTCTCCGCGAGCGGCGCCTGTCCATAAAATTCCTCCGAGCCGCGCTGGGCCATCAGCAGAGTCGCTTCTTCCTCTGGCGATGGCCCGCTGGGCATCGCCTCATCGGCGGGCGGGCCCCCCGCGCCGCGAGCGATCGGCGCATCTTCCTCGTCGGATTCCTTCGGCCCCACCCCCGACGCCCCTCCATTTAAACTACTCGCCCCACCGTCAGCCGGGGTCGTTAGTCGTTTTTTTTTGAGCCTTCGGGCCAGCCTTCGGCCAGCGTCGCAATTTCTTTAATCAAGCTGTCAATCGCGCGGGCTCGACTGGCCTCCACCGCCTTGAGCAAGGCTACTTCAAAATTAATTTTCTGGGATAAACCATGCTTCACGCCGTGCTCCCCTTCGTGCAGCCCGTCCAGCAACCGCGTTAACTGTTCGGTGGTCAGCGGAGCCCCTAACCGCTCGCTGGTCCCGCCCTGCGCAATTGCCGCGAGCAAAGCCGTCTGCACGTGGGTCTGCAAATCTACCAGTAAGCGAAAAAGGTCGCGGCCATTTTCGTCCGCTTCGTCGACCAGCTCGATAATTTTTTTATGATCAGCCCCGGCCAGCGCCGCCGCGAGCGCCGCGATTTTTCCCTCGGCGACCAACCCATAGACATCGAGCACATCCGCCTCACCGACCTCCGTGCCGCAAAAAGAAATCATCTGATCAAAAATAGATTGAGCGTCCCGCATGCCGCCATCCGCCATGCGCGCAATACTGGCCAAGGCCGCGTCACTGACTTTAATCTTATCGGCCACCGCGATTTTCTTCAGCCGCTGCACAATCAGCTCGCTGGGAATGGGCTTAAGATCAAAACGCTGACAACGGGAAATAACGGTGGCCGGCATTTTCTGCGGATCCGTCGTGGCGAAAATAAATTTCACGTGCGCGGGCGGCTCCTCGAGCGTTTTCAGCAAGGCATTGAAGGAACCGGCCGAAAGCATGTGCACCTCATCAATGATGTAGACCTTGAAGCGCGCCTGCGCCGGCGCATAGGCCACGGTGTCGATGATGAACTCGCGCACCTTGTCCACTTGCGTGTTAGACGCCGCATCGAATTCGATCACATCCAAACAACGACCTTCTGCGATATCTGCACAAATGGGATCAAGCGGATCAAAACTGGCGTTGGGACCACCAGTGGCATTGAGCGCCTTGGCGAAAATCCGGGCCGTGCTGGTCTTGCCCGTGCCGCGCGGTCCCACCAATAAATAAGCGTGGGCGATGCGATTGCGCGCGATGGCATTTTTCAGCGTACGCACCACATGATCCTGCCCGACGACATCGTCAAAGGTCTGCGGGCGCCACTTGCGGGCAATGACTTGATAAGGGGTAGCCATGAAGGACGCTATGACTGAAAGACCGATGCGATAAAAAATCCAGCCCTCGTTTCTGATTTCTTTAAGGCTTCCCCGTTTTAGCCGGGCCGGCTTTTAAAAAAGTGGCTAGGCAATCCACGGCACTGGGAGGACGTCGTCACCGTTGCTGCCTTCCGGCCCTGGCGGGGTTCACGCGCCTACTCATGCATGGCGCCTAGCCAAGGCGGAACGTAGGCGGACACCTTACCCTGACAACTAAAATAAAAAACGCCGGCCAACTCACGCCACGCTGCGCTGGTAGAAAAAATAAGCGAAGCGAGCCGACCCGATCAGTGATGCCTTGGCTTCTCTGCGGCCGGACCATCGCCGGGCGGCAACGGCGACCCGCCGCTGGGGCGAGTCCGTTCTGGGCGGGGCGCGTTGGGGCCACCGGGCGGACGATCATGGCCCAACCGTTTGGCGCGCTCCCGCATTTCTTTGTTCATCTGCTCAAATTTGGCGCGCTGCTCCGGACGCAATTTATCGGCAATTTCTCGTTCCATCTGTTCCACCCCACTCTTGGTCTCAGCCAGAGAAAAAGCCCGTAGCCGATTAAGCTGCTCCATGTTGCGACGGACGATCGGCCGCAATTGGTCAGCCTGCTCCGGCTGTAAATCCAGCCGATCGACCAGCCGCTTCAAATGGAGTGGAGCCCATTGCTCTGGCAGCGGACGCTTCGCCAACGCGGCTCGGCCAATTTTCTGCATGACCAAGGCACCCGTCACACTACCCGCGATAAAAATACCGATTAAGAGAAGAATTAATTTCCAGGGTTTATTCATTTTAAGTCAGGTCCAGCAGTTCATTGACGGTATCCGCGTTCGCGTAATCTTCATTGGGCTCAGCGGTAGACCCGCTATCATCAAAAATTGCGGCCGCCCCACCGAGCGCCACGGCCACCAGGAGACCCCGGAACGCGAAACGTTCCATCACCGCCCAAGGCCGCGCCGCCGGCTCCGACCAGGCCCGCGCGACGACGCGCGTGGCCAATCCGAGAGGCGCTGACTCTAACGCCGCCGCAGGTGCCTGCCGAGCGAGCGCGGTCAGTTTCTGCCAAGAACGATCGAATGGATTCATGATTTTTCCTTACTGGTTAAGGTTTGAAATAATTTCTGCAATTTTCGGCGGGCGCGGAAAGCGCGCACTTTGATGAGCGTCTGATTCCAACCGGTGAGCGCGCTGATCTCGACCATCGTTTTTTGCTCTAAATCTAATAATTGAATGACGAGCTGATCATCCGGCTTGAGCTGCGCGAGCAATTTATCAACCAGCTCGCGCGCGGCTAACGCATCACCCGGGCGCGGCTCGCGACCATCAGTGAGGACCGCATCGAGCACTTCCGCTTCCTGTTCCGATAAGTCAGCCCAGCGAAATTCCGGCCGGCGCTGCTGCGCACGCAGCTGATCAATGCAGGTCGTCACCGCGATCCGCGACACCCAGTGCGAGAACGGCACATTGCCCTGATATTGTTCGAGGCGGGTGAACATTTTTAAAAAAATATCCTGCACGAGGTCTTCTTCGGCCACGCGCCGCGGGAGCCGGGCGCGCACAATCCGAATAACCAGAGGGTGGAGATGCTCCACGAGTTCCCGCGCCGCCGTTTGGTCGCGGTCGCGAACCAATTTAAGACAGGCGGCCACATCAAAAGCGGCTTCAGCTGGATCCATAGAGAGTGATAAACTAACACCTCTCTAGAGACGCGCTACTGGTCGATGGGTTACAGGCCGTGATTTCGCCATGATCCGGGCTAAGCACGATCAATTTTATAAAACATCCAAAGCCCTAAAGCCTGAAAAGCGAGCGTCGGCACCCACATGAGCAGGTCGGGCCGTAAACCGATATAATTGTCACACCAGCTTGCGATAATCGTCCCGAAATAATAGGCCATCGTCAGAGCTAAGCCCAGCCCAAGATTGGCGGAGGTTTCTTTACGCGAAGCCTTGATCCCCAGAGGAATAGCAATGAGCGCAAACGATAAGACGGAGAAGGCCGTGGCAAATTTTTCATGCAGGGCAATCTGCACGCGCATCTGTTGCTTGGCTTGCTCCGCTGTCGTCAATTTGGCGTCCGGCACGTTCAGCCGGCGCCATTTTGCCACCAGCTGACTAAAGGTCAGCCATTTGTCCTTGAGCCCAACGGTGCGCTGCCCGGTGACCTTATCCAGCGGTAGATCAAACGTTGCTTGATCCCACGCGGCGGCTCCGCGCGCCGCGGTAAAATTCTCGGGGTCTTGCTCATCCCGCACCTCGGCCGACGTTCGTTCTAAGGTCAGAATTAATTTATTGTTCGCCTCATCAAAACTGAGCCGGCCGGAATCAGATCGGGCAAATCGTTTCACCCGATTTTTTGCGTCCAACTCCCAGAGCCAAAAATCTTTGAGCGCGGCTCCCTTTTTTTCGCCGGCGTACAACACAATCCCCGGAAAATCCCGAATAAAGGTTTTGGGGACAATAAAGCTCAGTGGATTTTGCTGCACGGCCGCCGCCATCTCGCGGTGATAGGTGAGCCGCGCGACCGGCATAAATTGAAAATTGATCAAGCCGCAGAGAATGACCCCCAGAATCGCCGCAAATAATATCGGCGCGGATAACCAGGCCACACTTAAGCCCGCCGCCCGCAGCGCGGTAATTTCGCCTTCCGCAGACATGCGCCCTAATACCAATAAAATCCCCGTCAACATGCCCATCGGCAAGGCGTAGGAGACGACAAACGGGACCAATAGTCCGACTAAGCGCAGGGAGGTATCCCAGGCTAATTGCCCCGCTAACATGAGCGGCAGCAAATCTTTCAGCGCGTTGCCCATCATGAGCACAAAAGCAAACAAGCCCACCGCCGCAGCACACGTCAGGATGACGTTCGCAAAAATATGCCGGTGAATGAGGTTCATGCTTGGCTAAACTTGGGCGGCCGCCGCTAGGCGAGCAATCCCTCTTTTAGCGATGCGCGCGGCGGGCGGCGCTTCATCGCTTGCCAGCTGGCTCCGACCAGCGCAAACCTCGCGAGTCATGATGCCCACCACCAAGCGCGCCCTCCACGGCGAAACGCTCGAATCCCTCACCCTGCTGCTCACCGAGCATGGTCATCCGGCTTTTCGCGCGCGGCAGATTCTGGATTGGCTTTATAAAAAACGCGTCAGCACTTGGCCTGAGATGACGAATCTCTCGGTGCCGCTGCGCCAATGGCTCGACGAAACGTTCGAGCTCAACCCGACCGCCTTCGTCCTCACCAAACAATCGGAAGATGTGACGGATAAATTATTACTCGAATTAAGCGATCAAGCCCTCATTGAGACCGTCATCATCCGCGCCCCCCAATTGGGCGTCGGCCAGGAAAACTCGCGCAAAACCATCTGCATTTCGACCCAAGTGGGCTGCGCCATGGGTTGCAAATTTTGCGCCTCGGGCCTGGAGGGCCTGAAACGCAACCTGAGCGCGGGCGAGATCGTGCACCAACTGATCCAAGTCTGCCGACAAGAAGATGAGCGCACCCCGCGCGCCCGGGCCGAACTCGCCTCTTTTGATAATCTGGTCGTCATGGGCATGGGCGAGCCGCTGCACAACTACGATGCCATCATCCGCGCTCTGACCATTCTGAATGCGGAATGGGGCCTGGGGTTCGGCGCCCGCCGGATCACCCTCTCCACGTCCGGACTCGTCCCGCGCATTAAGCAACTCGCGGATGAACCCCTCGGCCTCCGCCTCGCGATTAGCTTACACGGGGCCACCGACGAAGTCCGCGAGCAGATTATGCCCGTCAATAAAAAGTGGCCGTTGCGCGAATTGCTACCGGCCGTAAAGGAATTCTCGGAGAAAAAAGGGCGCATGGTCACCTTGGAGTTTATCCTCATCGAGGAAATTAACGATTCGCTCGAGCAGGCGGAAAAATTACGCGACATCGCCTACGATCTCCACGCCCACGTAAATTTGATCCCCTATAATACAGTCGAGGGCCTGCCGTGGAAGCGCCCGAGCCTCACCCGTCAGGAAAAATTTGCCAAAATTCTTTTTAACGGTGGCGTCTCCGTCACCCTGCGCCGCGAAAAAGGCCACGCCATCGATGCCGCCTGCGGCCAATTGCGCTTAAAGACCGAGCGCGCCCGCGAAGCCGCCCCCAGTCCGGCCTAGTCCAGCACTCGGCGACTCCCGCGCGCCCGGCCCAACTCGGGCACTCTTAGCTTTACATATCATCGAATCCAGATGTATTGATATTTAATGCAACCCGATCGGTTAATCTCTCATTTACTGACCACGCAGCCCATCGTGCGCTCGTTGGAGTTCTTTCCACCGAAGGATGAAGCCGGCCTTTTAACCCTCCGCCAAACTGCCACGAGCCTGCAGCGCATCGCGCCTGATTTTGTTTCCGTGACCTACGGCGCCGGCGGCACCACCCGCGATCGCACCGCCCAAGCCAGCGCGATGCTGAAAAATGAATTCGGTTTCACGGTTATGCCTCACTTGACGTGTGTGGGCCACTCGCGCGCCGAGCTTGGCGCCGCCGCCGACCAGTTGCACCAAGCCGGCTTTCGGAATATCATGACGTTGCGCGGCGACCCACCGAAGGGTGACACCGAGTTTCGTCCAGCGCCCGACGGTCTGAGTCATGCCAGCGAGCTGGTGCAGCTACTAAAATCACGCCACGCCGACTTCTGCTTGGGCGTCGCGGGTTATCCCGAAAAACACCCGGAATCCCTTTCCCTGGAGATCGACCTCGGACACCTCCGCCGCAAAGTCGATGCCGGCGCCGCTTTTATCACGACTCAGCTTTTTTTCGATAACACCGTTTATTATCGATTCGTCGAAAAATGCCGCGCCGCGGGCATTACGGTGCCCATTGTGCCTGGGATCATGCCCGTGCTTTCGCTCAAGCAGGTACGCCGCTTCACGGAAATGTGCGGCGCGCACCTCCCCCCCCAACTCATCGCTCGACTCGAAGTCGCCGCCGAAAATCCTGATGTGGTCGAAATGATGGGCATCGACTGGGCCCTCGATCAGATCCGCGGACTCCTGGCTAACGGCGCACCGGGGTATCATCTCTATATCATGAATCGAGCGCGGAGCGCGCTGGCCCTGGCCGCAGGATTAGCGGCTTAGTGACTGGCGGAGGGCAGCTCGCCGATCAATGATCGACTAGCCGCCGGCCAAGACGGGACGGAAACCCGCCTCCGTTAGGATTTTGGCGACGATCTCGCGGCGGTCTCCCTGAATTTCGATCCGCCCGTCTTTAACCGTTCCGCCGGCGCCGCACGCATTGCGCATTTTTTTGGCGAGTTGCTCTTTTTCGGGCAAACCAATGCCCGTGAAATTTGTCACGACCGTTACCGTCTTGCCACCACGGCCAGCGGTTTCGCGGAGAATATCCACCCGCCCACGATTTTTTGTAACGCCACTCGCGACCAACGGGCGACCCGCCCCACCAACCGGAGCAACGGGCAAACCCGCCGCACTGAGCGCACCAAAAGGATTTTGCCCCAGCGCTGCGCCGCCCTGCACCGAAACTTTACCCCCGTCGTTCATCACTGTCCGCCACAGCCTCCCGGAGGCGAGGCGGGTTGTGCGGTCAGCGCTGTGCCGCCCCCTAGATACGCCAAAGCTTTCGCGTAGCTGCGTCCGGCTAAAAAATGAACTAACTGCGGGTGTAAGCTTTCGCGGTGCGTGGCCAATAATTCTTCCAGCTGGCCCAGCGTTTGGGAAATGACGGCGCCGTCGGCTACTTTAATCCCCGCATGCAGCTGGATCAGGGCGATTTTTATTTGAGCTTCGGGCATAACGGCAAGCAGTCGTAAAATGAGCGGGCAATTAAATGAACCTGATTTACCCGTCATTAAGCGGGCGAGCAGATTTCCGCTCACTGAAGATGATGCTAATTGAGAGGCAAGCAGGATCACGGGCCTAGGTGAGCCACCGTTAAATGCGTAGCTGGGTACTCACTTTATTTCTTGAGCTCCCTCGACGGCCCCGCCTACTTCGCGTCTAATATGCAGCTCCTTCGCCACCGCTTGGCCTCATGAAAAAACTCATCCTCTGGGATATTGACGGCACCATTATTGTTTCCCACGGCTCCGGCGTCCGCGCGATGGAGAAGGCCCTAACCCAACGCTTCGGGAAAATATGTGATCTCACCCAGATTGATTGGGCGGGCCGCACAGATACATGGATTACCGGCGAAGTTTTTCGCCACGTCGGCTTGCCCGATACGCCGCAGAATGCGCACGATTATTTGGAGGCGTATTTACAAATCCTGCCGAAAGAATTGCGCGACGGCCCACCGGGCCAAGTCCTCCCCGGGGTGCGCGATCTGCTAGAAATTTTGCACCAAAGGACCGACGTGGCCCAAGGGTTACTGACCGGCAACCTGAAGCGCGGGGCCGAAATCAAGCTCACCCACTTTCAGGTCTGGCACTATTTTGAATTTGGCGCCTTTGCCGATGACAGCCCGCGGCGCAATGACCTCGGCCCCCATGCCCTGCGCCGAGCCAAAGAACGCCACGCCATTGATTTTCGACCGGAGCAAACGGTCATCATCGGTGATACCCCCCACGATATCGAATGCGGCCGAGTGATCGGCGCCAAGACCATCGGGGTGGCCACTGGTCGCTACAGCCTGGCAGAATTAGCCGCGCATCAACCTACGGCCGTATTCCCCAATTTTGCTGATACCGCGGCCTTTCTTCGCCAGATGGATACGTGGTGAACAGAGCCCAGCCAACGGGCACTACGCATAGAAATTAGTTTGCGACCATTCCTGCGCGTAGGAATAACGGCTGTCGCCACTCCCCCCCAATCGCTTCTTCGTTATTATGAAAAAATTCACCATCGCGCTGGGCTCCGATCACGCGGGCTTTGCTTATAAGGAAAAGATCAAAGCCATGCTGCTCGCCGATGGTCACACCGTTCGCGACTGTGGCACGAGTTCTGACGCCCCCTGCGATTACCCCGATTTCATTCGCCCCGTGGCCATCGCCGTGGCCTCAGGCGAAGTCGAACGCGGCATCATTTTGGGCGGCTCCGGCAACGGTGAAGCCATCGTGGCCAATCGCATCAAAGGCGTCCGCTGCGGCCTCTGCTGGAACGAACAAGTCGCGATCTGGAATCGCTCCCACAACGACGGTAACTGCCTCTCCCTTGGCCAACGCACCGTCACGGAAGAGGAAGCCCTGAAGATTGTTAAAGTGTGGCTTGAAACCGCTTTTGAGGGCGGTCGTCACTTGACGAGAGTTAATAAAATCGATCTGGCTTAATGATTTAGGATTATATTCAAAGCTATTCCTATAAATGCTTTGACATGAAACCATTCGCCTAAAGCATTGTTTTCATGGGAACCCGCCACCGCGGCACAAACGAGGAAATCAATGCCCTCAATGCCTTCATTAAATTAGCGCGCAGCGCTGAGTCGGTCGCCGTTCGAATTCAGACGGTCCTCCCAGCAACGCTGACGATTACTCAGTTTGGTGTTCTCGACGCACTCTATCACATCGGCCCGCTCTGCCAGAGTGAACTGGCCGAGAAATTATTAAAGAGCGGAGGAAACCTAACCCTCGTGGTCGATAATTTGGAAAAAGCCGGTTACGTGCTCCGGGAACGCGACCCGGCTGATCGCCGCTTCGTCGTCGTTAAATTGACGGAAAATGGCCAAGCTTTCATCGCTAACTTGTGGCCCAAGGTGGTGGGCAAAGTGACTCGTGAAATGAATACTCTTTCCTTCACCGAACTCGCCGACCTCAGCCGGCTTTGCAAAAAAATCGGCCTCCAACGTTGAGCTAATATTTATTTTATTACAGCCGGCATGCACTCGACCACCACGCACGGACTGCATCACATCACGGCGATTTCTTCCGATATCAGCCGCAATCTGCACTTTTACACCAAGGTACTGGGGCTACGTTTCGTAAAACAATCGGTCAATCAGGATGACCCAGGCACCTATCACCTCTACTACGGCGATTATCTCGGTTCCCCGGGGACCTGCCTAACATTTTTTCCGTGGGCTGGACTCAAGCGGGGTCGTCCCGGCACCGGCCAAGCCTACGCCACAAGTTTCGCCGTGCCGACGGGATCGCTGGATTTCTGGCAGCAACGCTTTGCCCAATTGAACATCAAACACCTCCCGCGAGAAATTCGCTTTAGCGATGAGGTGCTCCCGTTCTTCGATCCCGATGATCTCCGCCTTGAATTAATCGCCACCAGCGAATCCGATTTGCGGCCACCCGCACCGTCCGCGGAAGTGCCGATGGCAAATGCCCTGCGGGGATTCCACAGCACCACCCTAGCCCTCACCTCAAACGCCGCGACCGCCGCGGTGCTCACCGACTCGATGGGCTATCGCTTAATCGCCCAAGCCGGCTACCGCGCTCGCTACACGGTCGATCAAAGCGGCCCTGGCACCTATGTGGACTTATTGACCGACCCCACTCTGCCGCGCGGCGTAAACGGCAGCGGCACGATCCACCACGTCGCCTTTCGCGCAAATGATGACGCGAATCAATCCGCGGCGCGCACCGTACTCGTGGCGAGCGGTTTGGCCGTCAGCCCCGTAATCGACCGCGCCTACTTCAAATCAATTTACTACCGTGAACCTGGTGGCGTCCTTTTTGAAATCGCGACGGACCAACCGGGCTTCACCATTGACGAATCACCGACCACGCTCGGCACGCGACTCTCCTTACCGCCCCACCTCGAACCCCATCGTGCCGCGATCCAAGCAGCCCTGCCCAAACTTATTTAAAGCGAAGCGCTCATACCTGAATCGACGAGCTTCACTCTTGTCATTCTGAGCGCAGCCCAGAATCTGACCTCCATTCCATGTCGCACCCTGCCTCCCCTCCCTCGCCCGCCCAGTGGGCCGCCATTCGCTGCTTCGCGATGGATGTCGATGGCGTCTTAACCGACGGCACGGTGGCCATCTCTAGCGATGGCGTAGAAACGAAAAATTTCTCCATTCTTGATGGGATGGGCCTGGTCCGCTTGCACCAAGCTGGGGTCGTCGTCGCGTGGATCTCCGGCCGCGCCTCGCAGGCCACGACACGCCGCGCCACAGAACTCCGCGTGCCTCATCTCATCCAAGGCCGCACGGACAAATTGGTGGCCCTCCAAGCACTCGCTACCCAGTTGGGCTTCAGCGCCGCCCAGATTTGCTATATGGGCGATGATGATATCGATGCGCCGGCCATTACTTGGGCCGGGATCGGCGTCGCTCCGACTGCGGCCATGCCGACCGCCTTACAGGCCGCGCGCTATACCCCAGCACGGCCAGCTGGTCACGGGGCCGTGCGAGAAATCTGTGAACAAATCTTGGCCCAGCGTGGTCAATGATCTCCGCGTGATCCCTGCCCTTCGATTTTTTATCCTCCTCCTCACCCCGCTCGCGGGGGCGATAGGTGCCACCACGCAAATCTCCGGCAATCGCCCCATTATTAATTTCAGTCTGCCCCACTTTACCCCGGAAGGCTATCGCGCTTGGCTCGTGCGCGGCTCAGAAGCGCGTTATTTAAACCCCAATCATATCGCGGTGCAGGAATTAACTCTTTCGATTTTCTCGGGCCAAGCAGACGAAAAAGTGCAGACCATGATTCTCAGCCCCCGTGCCGCCATCCAACCGACGGAGGCCGTCATTACCGGCCCGCAAACCATCCGAGTGATTAATGATGAATTTGAAGCAACGGGGAGCGACTGGCGTTACGCCTACAAGGAACACCAAGTAACGATCGCGCAAAATGTCCGCGTTATTTTCCACGCCGAATTTAAGGAAATATTAAAATGAATCTGCGCCGCCTGCTCCCTCTCTTACTATCCGCCACGATCTGGAGCGCCTTAGCTCAAGCTGCGGAGACTCAGCCGACCGTGATCGATAGCGAGCAACTCGATATGCGCAGCAC
>NEUY01000043.1 GCA_002304425.1 Opitutia bacterium Tous-C10FEB | reverse complement strand
AAATTATCCTCTTTTCCCTCGGCCGCCCCGCTGACTTATCTTTTATTTATCCTGATTTATGACGCTCCGCGCCGCATGACACACCGCTCGATTGCTTCCTCGGCTAACGGGGAATGAACTAAGCCTTCTTTTGCTATGTCCGTCTTTTCTCCCATTCCTCTGGGTCAACGCATCCCTGGCAGCCCCCACTCGGTGGCCTGCAGTCTGCCCACCTTAGCCGATGTGATTGGCTACGAAGAAGGCCGGACCGAGACCACGCGGCATATCTCTTCCGGTTATCCCCGCTTTGTCGTGCATACGTACGCCAAGCAACTGTGTGAGCTACTCCAACAGCAGGCCGAATTTGCGGGCCGTTCCCTTTGGCTTGTGACTTCAGCTAAAATGGCGACGGCGCTGGCTGACCATCTGGGCCGGTCTGGTGCCGCCCGCGCCGTGCCGTTCCTTGCCGCCGGGGTCAATGGGGTTGCCCATACTGACACCCCCGAACTCAACACGCGTGGCAAACAATTCCTGCAGCACTTAGGTGGTTTTCTCTCTACCCGAGCCGCGGAGGATCAACTCGTCGCCCAGGGCCTCCGTCCCGCCGCGGCGGCAGAAACGCTTTTCGCCGGCGACGCTACCGCGGAAATCAAACGCTGCCTCCACCGAGTTTACTCTGGGGTAAGCGACCCCGATCTCCTGCTCGCTCCGAGCGGCATGAACGCCCTGCACGCGGCCTTCCGCGCGATTAGTACCTTGCAGGCAACCCGCGGCCGCACGGCTTGGGTCCAACTCGGCTGGCTTTATCTCGATACGATTGCTTTGCTCAAAAAGTTCACGCCCAACCCGACGCGCGATTACTTGCGTCATGGTAATGTGGCTGACCTCAGCGGGCTCGAACGCTTGTTGGCCACTGACGGCGCGCGTATCGCGGGAATAATTATTGAGGCGCCCACGAATCCGCTCATCCAGACGCCAGACATCGCGGCCGTCGCCGCCTTAGCCCGCCGCCATGGGGTGCGGCTCATTTTAGATCCCGCCATCAGCTCACCTTACAACGTTGATCTGCTCCCGGCCGCTGATCTCGTGGCGCAAAGTCTTACCAAATACACCGCGCATGAAGGCGACGTCATTGCGGGAGCGGTCGTCGTCAATCCCCAAGGGCCCGATGCGGCTGAGCTGCGGCGGCTCGTTAGTGAATATCTTGAGCCGGTTCATCCGCGCGATCTGGCCCGCCTCGCCGCGCAAATTGACGCCACCGAAGACGTCGTGCGGAAAATTAATGCGAGCACGATGCAAGTCGCCACCTTGCTCGAAAATCATCCCGCGGTGCAGCAAGTCTGGTGGGCACTGCAGCCCGGTTCCCGCGAAAATTATTTAAAAATTGCCCGTTCCCCAACGGCCGTGGGCAGCATAATCTCATTCACGCTCAAGGCGCCGATGAAAGATTTTTACGACCGCGTACGCCTGCCCAAGGGTCCGAGTTTCGGCATGCGCACGACTTTAATCTCACCATTTATCTACCTCGCCCATTACGATTTGGTGACCTCACCGGCAGGTCGCGCCGAACTAACGGCTCATGGCCTCTCGCCCGATTTGCTGCGCCTCTCCGTCGGCTTAGAACCCATCGAAGATATCTTGGCGGCTCTCCGCGAAGCTTTGAGCTGAAATCCGCCGACGGCCGGCGGGCGCTTGAAGTCCAGGCTCTTGGCTGAGTTTTACCTGTCTAGCGCGGCGCGGGACTGAACTCACCGTTACCTGCGTCTAAGTAGCGCACGCCGTTAACTTCACTGATCTGGAGATACTGCGTCCAACGCCCACCGTTAATCTCCTGCTGAGCGTTGAGCCGCTTTAGCTCATAGGATGTCAGCGGCGGCGCCGGCTGAGTCAGGGCCTCGCTCAACACGCGGCCATCCATTTTCTGGGCAGCGTCCTTTAGGCCCAACAGCCAAAGAATCGTGGGGGCGACATCGAGATTGCCCGACGGCAATGTGCTGATAACGCCGGCCCGAATATCAGGCCCAACAGCAACTAAAGTATTGTGCATATCGAACGGGCTGAGGCTCGCATGATTGGCCAATTTAGGACTGTTCGCAGCTAAGTCAGAAATGTGTAGCCCCGGCACGCCCGCGGCATTTTTACCATCCTGCCATTTAAAAGAAACTACCAGATCCGGAGCTTCTGGCGCATCAATGTTGGCCGCCGCCAGCGGAAAAGCTCCGGCCAGCGGGGAGCGCGAGAAAATGACGCCGGTCCACGATTGCTGCTGCAGAAAAGCAACGACGCGTTCGATCGTAGCTGCATCGTGTCCCCCCACATAAATAAGCGAACTACCGCCATTCCCCACCACCAGGACCTCGCTTTGTTTTAGCCCCCCCAGCGCCACCCGCTTGGCCGAGAAGCCGGCGACCGAAAGCTCGACCGCGAGATCAACTTTTTCCGCAATGGTGGAAAAGCCATGATCGGATACGATAAAAATATTTGTCGTGGCGAGCTCACCGCGTCGCGTCAATTCCGCTACCAGCAACCCGAGCTTCTCATCACTTTTTTTAAGGGCCGCCAGCGATTGTGCCGAACCCAAGCCCGACGCGTGCTGTGAGCTATCGGGCTCCGCCAACCACAGCAATGAGTAGGGTGGCACGCCCTCGCGCCAGAGAGTCCCGAGGAGCGCCTGCGTGGTCCAATCATCCCGCGCGGTCTTATCGTCGCGCTCCGTCGCACTGGGCAAAGCACCTTGCGTGGCCTTGAGCGCGGTGGTCACAGCCGCAGGGCGCGCCTCGCCTTGAGACACCAGCGCAGAAACTCCTGGGGTCGCCGACGGGAGAGCGCGGTCGTGTAGTAAGGCCACCGGCTTGGAACCCGCGATGGCCGTCGCTAAACCCTGCGCGTGGAGAATTTCTGCGACCGTGGGCCGCGCGAGATAATGACCCCCGCTGAGTTCATCGCCGCGGCGGACCATGTCCGGGGCTTGGGTGGCAATCGCATTTTGGGGATCGAGCCGTGGGCGAAACTCATTATTCGCGATGATGCCGCTACGAGCAGGATAAGACCCCGTCGCCAGCGCCGTGCCATTGACCTCGGTTGAGCTCAGGTAAACCGGGTGATGATGGGCAAAAAATACGCCCGCGGCCGCGAGCTTCGCCAGTTGCGGGGTGGTCTCAGGTGAAACAAAATCTGGCCGTAAACCATCGATGACCACCACGACGGCTGGGTGCGGCCGCGGCGGTTCGGCCGCTCGAAGCGACTGCGCCAAAAGCGCCGCCAACGTTAATGGAAAAAGAATTCGGAGCTGTCTACGTTGGGTGTTCATGCACCGATAAAATCCCGAACATTCCGCCAGCCTGACAAGCGGACTGAGGGCACTTTTATGTCGAACCGGTGATAATTTGGTGACGGGCGTGCAAATCACCATCGAACAGGTCTAGCCCGCGCCCGCGCGAGCTTCACCCATGCCTCGATGACTAATCAATTACGGCGCAGCTCCGAGGGCGGGTAAACCAACGCTACCCGACGCTCGCTGGCTGGCGCCGCTGATCTAGCCAGTGCGCCCAGCGATCGAGGTAAATATAAATTACTGGCGTGATGTAGAGGGTGAGCATTGGGCAGACGATCAACCCACCGCCGACAACAGCCAGCCCGAGGGAACGGCGCGCATCAGCGCCCGCGCCGGGCCGTAATTTATTTTGAAAACAGCACCGCCCTAAGCTTGCAGCCAAGCCATAATCGAAGCAGATAAATCTGATCATCGATCGCCTCCTCTTCATGAAAAGCATTCCTCTCCTTGCCGCGTCCGTCTTGGTGTTAATCTTGAGCCTAAAGGCCCGCGCCGAAGTGGGCCCGGCGCCCAGCCCGGCACCCACAGTGACCCCCGCGCCCATCGCGCCTGCCATAGAGAATCCCACCGACTTAGCGCCGCGCCTCAGCGAAGCCGAAAGCAAATTGGAGATCGCCCTGAGCAGTTATGGTCTGTTGCAGAAAGAATTTGATGCGCTCACTGAAAATTCCGGCAAAGCGGCCGAGGCTAGCCTCAGCGAAAAAAACACCTTAGCCGCCCAAGTCGCCGCCGCGGAAAGTCGGATCGCGGCAGCTCAAGTGGAGGCCACGCGGGCTAATGAAGCCCTCGCCACTCTCCAGCGGGCCTCAGCGCAATACGCCAGCGATCTCGCCACGGCCCGCGCTCTGATCAGACAGTTGCAGGGCACCAACACCATTATTGTCACTGAAAACTACCAACTGAAAACTCGCCTGGCGGGCATCGCGACCTCCGCAGTCAGTCCCACCCCTCCCGCCGTGAGCCCCAGTGAAAAATCTCACTTGGTGGCGGCCGGCGATTCACTGGCCCGCATCAGCCAACGCTACTATGGGACCGCCAATCGCTGGCAGGATATTTATTTGGCCAACCCGGATAAAATTGGCCTGGACGGCGTGCTGCGCCTGGGCACGCAATTGCGCATCCCCTAAGCGACCGCTACCCGGGCGGGATCACCCGTTTTTTTAATCGGGAGGCCGCGATAATATTTGCGCGAAGCCTAAGCCGGCCGCGGCAAATATTGCTTCGCCTCGCATCAGCAAATTTGTTTCGGTGGCGCTATGTCTCAATCTATCGCCTTCATCGGCACCGGCGTCATGGGTCGCAGCATGGCAGGGCATCTCCTCGCCGCGGGCCACCAACTGCATATTTTTAATCGCACCAAAGCCAATGCGCAGGCCTTGCTAGAGCGCGGCGCTCAGTGGCACGAGTCGGCGGGGGCGGCGGCCGCCCAGGCGAATTTTGTGTTCACCATCGTCGGCTTTCCCGCGGATGTGGAGCAGACCTATTTTGGTCCGACGGGCGTCTTGGCCCAGGCTAAGCCGGGCACCGTGCTCATTGATATGACGACCTCGAGTCCGTTGCTGGCCCAACGCATCGCTACCGCGGCCACGGCGCGAGGTTTAGCCGCGCTGGATGCGCCGGTGTCCGGGGGTGATATTGGGGCGAAAGAAGCGCGCCTCGTGATTATGGTCGGGGGCGAGGAGCCAGCTTTTCAACAGGCGCGGCCATTATTAGAATGTATGGGTAAAAACATCATCCGCCAAGGCGGACCCGGCGCCGGTCAACACTGCAAGATGGCTAATCAAATTTCTATCGCTTCGATTATGATGTCTTGGTGCGAAGCGATCACTTACGCGCAAAAAGCCGGCCTCGATCCCAGTCGCGTCATCGAAAGCATCGGGGGCGGCGCCGCCGCGAGCTGGTCCCTCAATAATTTGGCCCCACGCGCCCTCCGTGGTGATTTTGCGCCTGGTTTTTACGTGAAACATTTTCTCAAAGATATGCGCATCGCCCTAGAATCAGCGCGCGCAATGCAGCTCGACCTGCCGGGCTTGCAACAGGCGAATAAACTCTACGAAGACGTCGCCGCGCGGGGTTGGTCCGAAAACGGGACGCAAGTTCTGTTAAAATGGTATCAAGCTCAGGGCTAAATCCCCGACTCTCCGCCCCCCCTCTCCTGATCTTCCCCCAACCATTATCCATCTCATGGCTCTGCCCTCTTCCTTTGCCGGCGTCACCGTACACGCCAAAGCTAATATTTATTTCGACGGTCGCGTCGTCAGCCACACCGTCCTGCTGCCTGATGGGGCCAAAAAAACCCTCGGTTTAATTTACCCGGGCAGCTATCACTTCGGCACCGGCGCGCCGGAGCGGATGGAAATTGTCGCGGGAAGCTGCCACGTGACCCTCGATGGCCAAACTGGCCTGAAAAATTATGCGGAAGGCACGGCGTTTGATGTGCCAGGAAAAAGCGGTTTCACGATCGAGGTAAAAACCGGGATCTGCGAATACATCTGCTCGTTCCTCTAAGCGGTGCGCGGTGCAGCCAGCACTCGCGACCAGCTGAGCTACTTTGATGCGCAAACTTGCTCGCGCGAGGGCGCGATCCCGCTAGGTTGCCGCAATGCGCTTCCTTTCGACTGCAGTTTTGGCCGTAGGCTTGGCTCTCCTCGCTGCCCCGTTAGCGGCGGAGCCACTCCCCGATGGACTGTACGCGGATTTTATCACGCCGCACGGCGTGATTACCGCCGAACTCTATTACACCCAAGCCCCCCTCACTTGCGTTAATTTCACCGGCCTCGCGGAAGGCACCCTTGCCCCGAAAAATGGGCAACCTTTTTACACTGGCCTCACTTTTTACCGCGTCGTTCCGGGTTTTGTGATCCAAAGCGGCAACCCCGGCCTCAAGGACACTGATGATGAAAAAGTTCCAAGCCCGCATCATTTTGCGGATGAGTTTGTCCCCGGTCTGCGGCACGACGCAGCGGGCATTCTCTCGATGGCTAACGCCGGGCCGGACACCAACAGTTGCGAATTTTTTCTCACCTTAGCCCCGACCGATCGGCTTAATTATCTGCACAGCGTGTTCGGCCGCGTGGTGCGGGGCTTGGCCATTCTCCCGCTAATTAAACCCAACGAAGCCTTCACGATTAAGATCCAGCGAGTGGGCCGCGCGGCGCAGGCCTTCAAGAATGATCGCGCCGCCTTTCAAGCGCTGGCGGCGGCGGCTAAAAAATACTCAGGCGCGGCGACCCCGGGTCCGACCGCCCCTTTTGACGATCCGGCGCATCTCTTACCCCAGGAAATTCCGCGGGCCAAAAATTTTAATTTCAAGCTGGCGAACTTCGAACGCGTTACGGGGTTGAAAATTGTCGCGCGGTTATTTGCCAAATCCCCGAGTGCCGCGGAAGACAATGCGCCCGGCGCTTTCATGCAGGCGCTCGCGCAACAACTCGGCACGGCGCAACGCGGCGCCGTCGCGGCTTATTTTGCTGATGAAGACGACTGGCGCATCTGGATCGGCACCGAGTCTACGCCCGCTTTTTTTGGCTCACCCCCGACGCAGGCTGATCTAAAGCCAGACGGGACTTTTCATCAACAAAAGGAAATCTTCTTGGCGCAAGCCACCGCGGCGGGCCACGCCGCTTTTGCGCAGCAGAAAAAAAATGCTCCGGCCGATCAGCCGCCGCCCCCCGCGCAACACCTCAAGCTCCGCACCGATGCCTTGCTCGATAGTCTGATCTTTAAACTCGAACCTAACATTAAACTACCCGCTCAACAATGAACGCCCCCACCCGTATTTTTCTCGCCGCGCTCCTCTTCGCCCCCGGCCCGCTCTTGTTCGCCGCCGATGGCCTCCATGGCCTCGTCGCGGCTAAAGTAGCGGCCGAATATCCTTCGCTCGAGCGGCTCTACCAAGACCTGCACGCGCACCCCGAGCTCTCGCTGATGGAAGAGAAAACTTCGGCCAAAATCGCGCACGAGCTGCGCCAAGCCGGTTTCGAGGTTACCGAAAAATTTGGCGGCTACGGCGTCGTCGGCGTGCTTAAAAATGGCCCCGGACCCACCTTGCTGATTCGCACCGATCTCGACGGCCTGCCGGTCACCGAGGAAACCGGCCTCGCCTACGCGAGCCAAACCCGCACCAGCGACTTGTCCGGCCAGACGGTCGGGGTGATGCAGGCCTGTGGTCACGATATTCACATGACTGTTTTCACCGGCACCGCGCGGACTCTCGCGGCCCTCAAGGACCACTGGTCGGGCACCTTGGTGCTAGTCGGCCAGCCGGCCGAAGAGCTCGGTGTCGGTGCGCGCGCGATGCTCACGGCCGGACTTTACCGGAAATTTCCTCAGCCGGATTTTGCTATCGCGGTGCACGATAGCGCCACCTTGCCAGCGGGTACGGTCGGCACCGTCGAAGGCTACATTATGGCCAACGTCGATTCGATGGACATCACGGTGCACGGCGTTGGTGGCCATGGCGCGTATCCGCATACGACCAAGGATCCCATTGTGCTCGCTGCACGAATCATTGGAGCGCTTCAGACGATTATCAGTCGCGAAACCCGGCCCATTGATCCGGCGGTAATTACGGTCGGTTCCATCCACGGCGGCACCAAGCACAACATTATTCCTAATGAGGTGAAACTGCAGCTCACGCTTCGTTCCTATTCTGACGCGGTGCGGCGGCACACGATCGAAGCCATCAAGCGGATTTGTCGCGGTGAGGCCATCGCGGCCGGCCTGCCCGAAAACCTGATGCCGACGATTACCTTAGTCGGGGCTCAATTCACGCCCGCGACGTACAACGACCCCCAACTCACCCGGAGAATCCGCGGCACGCTCACCACGTGGCTGGGGGCCGAGCAGGTGCGGACGATTGAAGCAGAAATGGGCGGCGAAGATTTCAGTGAGTTCGGTCGCACGGCAGAAAAAGTGCCGCTGTGCCTTTTTCGGATCGGCGCAGTCGCTCCCGAGAAAGTCGCCGAGAGCGAGCGTACGGGGGTGGCCCTACCCTCGCTGCATTCCAGCAAGTTCGCGCCGGTGCCGGAACCAACGATCAAGACGGGCATCACCGCGGTCACCGCGGCCGCGCTCGACTTACTGGCTAAAAAATAGTCCGCTCTCCGCCTCATGCGCAAATTCGGCATCCTCCTCATTCTTGGCCTGCTGCTCGCCTTCATCGCTTTCCAAGCCCGCACCGGCATCCTCCGCCGGAAAAATATCGGGGAGCCGATGAATATTTATATGCGGCAGGTGCTTGAGAATCCCCAACTCAGCACAGCCGATGCGGCGATCCTGCGCGAACAATACGGGACCGCGCATCCCCAGCCCTCGGGTCTGCGTTATCTCGTGCGCCGACCGGGCACCGGTCCCGCGCCCACGCTCGGCGCGGAAGTTGTCATGCACTATGATGGCTATTTACTGGACGGCGCCAAATTCGACAGCTCGCGCGATCGGGGCACCCCATTTATTTTTCGCGTGGGCACGGGCCGCGTCATCAAAGGTTGGGATGAAGCCGTCGGCACCATGAAAAAAGGCGAAAAACGCACCCTCTTGATTCCGTGGTGGCTCGCTTATGGCGAGACCGGCAAAGGCGCGATCCCCGGTCGGGCGACCCTCCGTTTTGAGGTCGAGCTGCTCGAGATTAAATAAGCGGCCGGCGGAGCAAGCGGGCCCAAGCCTTATCGACCGATTTACCGTTTCGGCGCAGCCCATCCCTTCGGCGCAGCTGAAAGATTTTCCGCCGGCCGCGCCGTGACGTGGCTGAGGCTGGCGATCAGATAATTATCGAGCTCGAGCAGGCTGTTAGACTGACGCTTATTTTCCGTCATTTTTTGCTGCAGCGCGGCGACCGCTAAAAGTAATTTTTGGTACCGCTCCACGTGGATAGATTTAGTCAACGGGCCCAGTTCTTGCGCAGCCGGCCACGCGGCCTTGTTGGCTTTATAACCGGCCGGATCGTCGCGATATTCGGCGAGCGCATCGGCAATTAAATTCTCGGTCTGACCCCGCGCTAGCCGAGCGCGGCCGATCAGTAAAATGGCCGCCGTGGCCCCGCGTACGCGATCGTCGTTCCACTTAATCTTTAATAGCATAAAGTTATTTTTCGCTGCGCCGCGTTTAGGGCGTTAGTCGCCGCGCCGCGGCTTGCGCCTTTAAGCAGAGCTCAGCGGCCTTGAAAGCATGCGCTTGGCTCATCGCTTGCTCGGTCCGATTGAGGCAATCGAGAATCAATTCGCCAAAGAAGCGGTACCCGACTTGACCCGTTACACTCAAGTGCTGCTCTCCGTTGTCATCCACAAGGTAGAGCTGATCCCCGACGGCAGCGCGGCCGACGTCGACATATTTACGCAATTCAATGTACCCCTTGGTGCCGAGAATAACCGTGCGCCCATCGCCCCAAGTGCTGAGGCCGCGCGGGGTGAACCAGTCGACGCGAAAATAATTACTCGTGGCGTTGTTGCCGACCAAAGAAGCCTCGCCGAAATCCTCAAACTCCGGCGTGTCCGCATTGCCGTAATTAGCGATGGCCGCCTGCGTCACGGTCGCATCCGTGGCTCCGCTATAAAAAAGATACTGTTCAATCTGATGACTGCCGATGTCGCACAAAATGCCGCCGTAGCGCAGGTGTTCGTAAAACCATGGAGGTCGGCCCGCTTTATCGCCGATCCGGTGTGGCCCGAGTCCGAGGACCTGAATAACTTTCCCGATCGCGCCGCCCTGCACGAGATCACCCGCATGCATCGCGCACTCCACGTGGAGTCGCTCGCTAAAATAAACCATGTATTTGAGACCCGTGTCGGCCACGACCTGCCGCGCCTGCGCCAATTGCTCGAGGGTGGTGAAAGGGGTTTTGTCCGTAAAATAATCCTTGCCCGCCGCCATCACCCGGCAGCCGATGCCGCCGCGAACATTAGGAATGGCAGCCGCGGCGACTAGCTTAACCGCGGGATCGTCGAGGATTTCATCAAAAGAACGCGCGACCTGCACCGTCGGATATTTAGCGCGAAAGGCCTCTACTTTTTTAGCATCGGGATCGTACACCCATTTGAGCTCAGCCCCGGCTTCAATGAGACCGTTGCATTGACCATAGATGTGACCGTGCTCGAGATAAGCGGCAGCGAAAATAAATTCCCCAGCTTTAACGACGGGCCGCACTTTGCCTTGGGGCGCGTAATTCATGCCGTCTGCTTTTTGAGCCATGGCGCGAGAAAGGCGCTCACCCCGCGCGATGGCAATGCCATTGGCAAATCGCTGAGGGAAAAACCCTGGGGAGGATGGAGACTCACGCAGATCGATCGATTTCGCGGTTGCTCCGCGGGGGATCTCGGGGCTTGTTGGCGGCGAGTCGCGTTATTAATTACCCATGAAAATTCCCCTTTGGTTGCGTATTGTGCTTTGGAGTTTAGTCGCGGTGCTTGGCGCACTGGCGATCGGTGTGCTGGCTTGGTCGCGCGGCGAGCCGGTCAATGCCCTCTGGATGGTCGTGGCGACTGGGTGCGTTTTTGCGGTGAGCTATCGTTTTCATTCGGCCTGGCTCATGGCCAAGGTGTTGACACTCGATGAGCAGCGGGCGACGCCGGCGGAAGTTAATGCCGACGGCAAAGATTACGTGAAGACCAATAAGTGGGTGGTGTTTGGTCACCACTTTGCGGCTATTGCGGGACCAGGACCTTTAGTGGGGCCCGTGCTCGCGGCGCAATTTGGCTTTTTGCCGGGCCTTTTGTGGATGCTCGTTGGCGCGACGCTCGGGGGCGCGGTGCATGATTCTGTTATTTTATTTTGCTCTATTCGGCGTCGCGGAAAATCACTCAGTCAAATGGTGCGGGAGGAAGTTGGCTCATTTGCGGGCGGAGTGGCCTCCATCAGCGTTTTGGCCATTATGGTTATTTTGCTCGCCGTGCTGGCGCTCGTGGTCGTGAAGGCCCTCGCCGAAAGCCCCTGGGGATTGTTTACGATTGCGGCAACCATGCCGATTGCGGTGGTGATGGGACTGGGCATGAAGGCCGTCGGGCAGAGTTCGCGGGGCTTAGCCATCATCAGCATTTTCGGGGTCATAGGCCTGCTCGCGGCCGTCTGGGGTGGACAATTTTTGCACGGCTCGGTGTTCGAAAGCGCCTTCACGTTATCCGGCACCGCCATTGCTTGGTGGATTATGGGCTACGGCTTACTGGCTTCCATTTTGCCCGTATGGCTCCTGCTCACGCCGCGAGATTATCTGAGCACCTTCATGAAAATTGGAACGGTGGCCGCGCTGGCCGTGGCCGTGGTGATGCTGGCGCCGATGCTGAAAATGCCCTCGGTGACAAAATTTATCGACGGCACGGGTCCCGTGTTTGCCGGACCGGTGTTTCCGTTCTGCTTTATCACGATCGCTTGCGCCGCCATTTCGGGCTTCCACTCGCTGATCGCCAGCGGAGTGACGCCTAAATTACTCGCCCGCGAGTCACACATTCGGGTCGTCGGTTATGGCGCAATGATAACGGAGATGTGTGTGGGCGTTATGGCGCTCATCGCGGCGTGCGCGATGGAGCCAGGGCAGTATTTTGCCATTAATATGGCCGGGACGGCTGAAGTGGTGACGGCCAAAGTGACGGCCCTCGGCTTTCCCGTTTCGACCGCTCAGATGGCTGATCTCGCGGCGAGTGTCGGCGAAAAAACCATGGTGGGTCGCACCGGAGGCGCGCCCACTTTCGCAGTGGGGATGGCCCATATGTTCGCTGGCGCTATGGGCAGCAAGGCGGGGCTCGCGCTCTGGTATCATTTTGCCATCATGTTTGAGGCCTTGTTTATTTTGACGACCATCGACGCCGGCACGCGCGTCGGGCGTTTCTTAATGCAGGATTTGCTCGGCACCCTCTGGGCCCCACTCGGCGACACGCGTTCGCTCGGGGCCGGCACGCTGGCCACGGCGCTATTTGTCAGCCTCTGGGGTTGGTTTCTCTATCAAGGGGTGGTTGATCCCCTCGGCGGAATCAATTCGTTGTGGCCGATCTTCGGTATCGCGAACCAACTGCTCGCCGTCCTCGCGCTCGCGCTCGGCACAACCGTACTCATCAAAATGGGTCGGGTGCGTTACCTCTGGGTCACCGTAGGGCCGCTCCTGTGGTTACTGGCGGTCACCCTGTCGGCCGGCCTGATGAAAATTTTCAGCCCCGCCCCGCTCGGGTTTTTAGCCACGGCTCGCGCGCTCGAGGCTAAGCTGGCCGCAGGCGGCAAGGCGGCGGAACTCATCACCTGGCAAGCCCAGCTGTTCAATAATCGCGTCGACGCCGTCGTCACGGGACTTTTCCTCCTCCTCGTTAGTACCGTGGTGGTGGCGAATGCCCGGGTATGGTGGAAATTACTCGTGCACCAGAGCCCCGCTCAGCTGCGTGAAGAACCTTACGTCTCTATTTCAGGAGTGTCGGTTAAATGATGCGCATCGCGGTCATTGCCGATACCCACGATCAGTTTCCGCTAAATTTACCGGCGCGACTAGCCGCCGCCGATGAGATTTGGCATCTCGGCGATGTCTGTGATCCGGCTACGCTCACGGCGTTCGCAGCCTTGGGTAAACCGCTCTTGGTGGTGCTCGGCAACAATGAGCTCCACGATCTCTGGCCCAGGGAGCTCCGCTTAGAGCGGGCGGGCCGGAAATTTTTCCTCACGCATATTCCCCCCGAGCGGGTGCCGCCGGGAACTCAGGTAGTGTTACACGGGCACACGCACATACCGCGCGATGAAACCGATGCCGCGGGCATCCGTTGGCTCAACCCCGGCTGCATCTCTCGACCCAAACGGGGAAAGCCCGCTAGTTTTGCCTGGCTCACCTTGTCGCCCGGACGACCGCTCGATTGGCGGCTAGAATTACTCTAAGCGCAGGACCCTAGTTTAGCACTTTGCGCCAAGGCGAATTGCCCGAGCCAACCTTAACCGCATCAGGAGGGAGTTCCGCAATCGCCCCGAAGGTCATCCCATTTGTAATATCCGCCGATGGGAGATTTGAGTTCGAAACTCGCGCCTAAGGAACCCGCTATCTCCGCAGGAATCACGCGCGCGGCTTCGTCCGCCGGCCATTGGGCATTCTGCAGATTTTCCGTGATGAAGGCGGTTAAAAAAGCGCGTAAATAATATCGGATAAATTCTCGACTGGCTTTGCGGGATATCTCCATTTAGCCCCAGTCTACGTGAGCGACGAACAGCAGGATTTTTTCTCCCCCCAGACCATGGTAGCGGCGCCCGATTTAGTTTTTGTGCGCAGCAGCCGCGCCCGTAATTACCGCCTGACTTTGCGGCGTAATGGCGTGGCGGTGGCGACGATTCCTGCCCGCGGCACGGAGCGGGAAGCGCAGCGTTTTGTGGCCGAGCAGCACGCCTGGCTCACCCGCGCCCGTGCGCGCCAGGCCAAAAAGCCGCGCAGCGCGGAGGTTTGGTCCCTCGGCACCACGGTATTATGGCGCGGACTAATGACAGAAATTCGCGGGACCAATACGAGCGCGAAGCCCGTGGTCAGTCTTGCGGCCGATACTTTTCGCGTCGCCACCTTGGAGCGAGATTTACGCCCGACGCTTGAGGCGCATTTTGCGCGCCGCGCCCGCTTAGAATTACCGGGCCGGACGTGGGAGCTAGCGGCAGAAACGGGGGTGGAAGTGAAACAAGTCGCCGTGCGCAATCAACGCTCGCGCTGGGGCTCGTGCTCGGCGAGTGGCACCATTTCCCTCAATTGGCGGCTCATGCAAGCTCCCGCCACGGTGCGTGATTATATTATTTTACATGAACTGATGCATTTACGGGAAATGAATCATTCCGCCCGCTTTTGGGCGCGCGTCGAAGAAGTATGTCCGTGGTGGCGCGACGCCGAGCAATGGCTCAAGCGCAACGGCAGCCTCCTCGGCTTGTAATCAAAGCGCCCAAACTGCACGGCGAGGACTAGCTTCCTCCTGCTGATGCTTTAACCCCTGGGCGGCTCCAGGCCAAAGGCCACGCTCGACATCATTCGACCACCCTCAAAGCTAGCTCCGCAAACTAACTCTTTTCGCCGCACTCTCCTCTCTCTATGGCCGCAGCACCTTTTGGCTTTGGTATCATCGGCACCGGCATGATCGCCGGCTTTCACGCGCAAGCGATCGCCGCCGCGCAAGGCGCTAAACTCATCGGCATCGCCGGCCGCTCTGAAAAAAATGTCGCCGCCTTCACCGCGAAACATCCCGTGCCCTTCGCCACCACCGACGTCGCCGCCTTGCTCGCTCGATCTGATATTCAGGTCGTCTGTATCACGACCCCCAGCGGAGCTCACCTCGCCC
>NEUY01000042.1 GCA_002304425.1 Opitutia bacterium Tous-C10FEB | reverse complement strand
CACAATGACCGAGTATGAGGCCGGCCTGCCGGTTCACGTGATCTCGGGTAAGCCGGCCGCTTTAAAAAACATTTTAGGGCAAGTCGTAAGCGACGCGGGTATCGGGCAGTTTCGCTGTGCCGAGACGGAGAAAAATCCGCACGTTACTTTTTTCTTCAATAACTACCGCAGCACGCCGTTCCCGGGCGAGGATCGCGCTTGTCCGGCCAGTCCCAAGGTGCCGACTTATGATCTGCAGCCTGAAATGTCTGCGGCCCAGGTGACCGCCGCCGCCGAAGCAGCGATCCTTTCTGGTCAGTACGGTCTCATTGTCGTGAATTACGCTAATCCGGACATGGTCGGCCACACCGGTTCGCTGCCCGCGGCGATCAAGGCCTGTGAAGCGACTGATCGTGGGGTGGAGACCTTGCTTACTGCACTGGCGACGATGAAGGGTAAAGCCGTGATACTCGCAGACCACGGTAATGCTGAGCAGATGTGGGATCCCGTGAATAACGGACCGCATACTGCGCACACGCTTAACCTGGTTGAAGTTTTCGTCGTCGGCGCAGGGTATCTCGCCGGTGAGACTAAGCTGCGCTCCGGCGGTCGCTTGGCCGACATCGCGCCTACGGTTCTCCAACTTATGGGGTTGTCCCAACCGATTGAGATGACTGGGCAGAATTTAATTTTAGGTTGATAGGCGCAAGCGCTAGGTGGCCCAATTTTTTTCGGGCGGGCCGCCGCCGTTATCCGCTGGGGCGCATAATAAAGGCGTGCCGTCGCGTGTCATAGGGGGTTAAATTCTGATTGCCCCGATTGAGGCCGGGTCGTTTGTTTGCGTGTTCTGCCCTATGAAACGCACCCATCATTGCGCCCAGCTCACTCCGTCTGATCTTCACGCCACGGCCTCCCTCGCCGGTTGGGTAGATTCCGTCCGCGACCACGGCGGCATCATCTTCGTCGATCTCCGCGACCGTCAGGGCATCACCCAGGTTAAATTTGATACCAACTTACGTGCTGAAGCAGCACTGCTGAAAGCCGAGTCGGTCATCGCGGTCACCGGTAAGGTCGAGTTACGGCCTGAGGCCATGATGAATAAAAATCTGCCGACCGGCCAAGTGGAGCTCGATGCCAGTGAGTTGGTCGTGCACAATATTTCTGAGACCCCACCGTTCCCGCTCACTGACGCGGGCGGGGATAAAGTGAATGAGGATTTGCGCCTGACGTACCGCTACCTCGACTTGCGTCGGCCGAAGATGCGTAAAAATCTGCTGACCCGTCATCGGGCGACCAAAGCGGTGCGCGATTATTTTGATGCGCAGGAATTTATTGAGGTCGAAACACCGGCGCTGTTCAAGAGCACGCCGGAGGGCGCCCGGGAATATCTGGTGCCCTCGCGCATTCATCCGGGGGAATTTTACGCCCTCTCGCAGTCACCCCAGCAGTTTAAACAAATTCTCATGGTGGCGGGCGTAGAGAAATATTTTCAAATCGCCCGCTGCTTCCGCGATGAGGACTTGCGCTCGGATCGACAAATGGAGTTTACGCAGATCGACGTCGAAGCTTCCTTCATCGACCGCGAGGGGATTTACGCGCTGTTCGAAGGGATGTTAAAAAAGGTCTGGCAGGAAGTATGTCAGCATGATTTGCCGACGCCATTCCCGCGCCTCGCCTACCATGATGCGATGAATCGTTATGGGGTGGATAAGCCTGATACGCGCTTCGCGCTCGAGCTCGTCGATCTGTCAGACACCTTTAATACCTCCGGCTTCAAGGTTTTCGCCTCCACCATCGCGTCGGGCGGTTGCGTAAAAGCATTTAACGCTAAGGGGCTCGCTGATATCACCCAAGGTGAAATCGGGGCGCTCGAGGAAATCGCCAAATCACTCGGCGCCAAGGGGCTCGCTTTTATCAAGGTCGAGGCCGGCGAGTGGAAGTCGCCCATCGTCAAATTTTTCTCCGAGGCCGAAAAAGCGGCGCTCACGCAGAAATTATCGATCGCTGATGGGGACATTATTTTCTTCGCCGCGGCGACCTGGGAGCGGGCTTGCGCGATTCTCGGTCGGACCCGCTTGGAAGCGGCACAGTTGCTCGTCAAGCGCGGTCGCCTGACGATTCGCGCTGATCAATGGAATTTCCTCTGGGTGGTTGATTTTCCGCTGATGAGCTATGACGAGGAAACCAAGCGCTACGTGGCTACCCACCATCCGTTCACGGCGCCTGTGCCGGAGGATACCGCGCTCATCGACAGCGATCCAAAGGCAGTGCGCGGCCAACATTATGATGTGGTCCTTAATGGGATGGAGCTCGGCGGTGGTTCCATCCGGATTCATCAGCCAACACTGCAGAAAAAGATTTTCGAAGATGTGTTAAAAATCCCGGCGGACGTCGTGGAAAGCCGCTTCGGCTATATGCTCAAAGCCTTTACCTACGGGGCTCCTCCGCATGGCGGCATTGCCTTCGGGCTCGATCGCATGGTGGCATTGCTCTGCGGTACCACCAGTATTCGCGACGTCATTGCCTTTCCGAAGACGCAGAAGGCTCAAGATTTGATGGCGCAAAGTCCGACCCCCGTCACGGCCAAGCAACTGAAGGATCTGCACATCCAGACCGTGATCCCGCCACAGTAAGTCTTGCGCTGCAGGCGCAATCGGCAAAAACTGAATTTCTTCCCTCTTATTTTATGAAACTCATCACTGCCATTATTAAGCCCTTTAAATTGGAAGCTGTGAAGGAAGCGCTCACCGCTGTTGGGGTCGAAGGCATGACCGTCACCGAGGTGAAGGGCTTTGGTCGGCAGAAGGGGCACACGGAAATTTATCGGGGCAGCGAGTACACGGTCGATTTTTTGCCCAAGGCCAAAATTGAAATCGCGGTGGCGGATGAGCTCAAAGACAAGGTAGTGACTGCCATTGCCCAAGCCGCCAAGACAGGCAAAATTGGGGACGGGAAGATTTTTGTGACGCCGATTGAGGATATGATCCGGATTCGCACGGACGAGCACGGCGACGCGGCTATTTAAGCGCCACCAGCCTGTGCTCGCGGCGATCGCCGGTCACTCTCTGAGGGCCGGCTTTTTTGTGCCCAGTTAGCTGCCCGGCATTGGGCCCAAGCGGTCAGTCGCTTTTGGGGGTCGAGGTCCGGGGCCGGAAAAAATTACGGTCACCGCATATATTTTTTATGCATGGCACCATAGTTGCTAAAGAAGGTGACCACACCTTATGAAAATAAAATTATCTCGCTTACTCCGTTTCGCCACCTTCGCGGGTCTGGCGTTGCTGGCAACGCAGACCGCGTTGGCAGAAACTAACGTCGTGGCTCCCGCGGCGCCGACTTCTGACGAGCGCATCGCTGCGCTGGAGGCCTACATCAATAATACTGATCCGGGCAAAGCGCTCACCGGCGTGGCTGGTCCGGGTCATAATGCGTGGATGATGACGAGCGCCGCGCTGGTCCTCTTCATGACCCTGCCCGGTTTGGCGCTGTTTTATGGCGGGTTGGTTCGTACTAAAAATGTGCTTTCCGTCTTGGCGCAATGCTTGGGTATCGCCGGTCTGGTTACCATCTTGTGGTGGGCCTTCGGGTACAGTCTCGTCTTCGGGAAAAATTTTGACAGCCCATTTTTGGGCGGCTCGGAGTTTTTCTTTTTTAAGGGCGTCGAGAGCGCGACGAATACCGATTATGCTTATTGGGTCTCGCATAATGTTTTCGCGATTTACCAACTCATGTTCGCGATCATTACCCCGGCCCTCATCGTCGGCGCCATCGCGGAGCGCCTGAAGTTTTCTGCGCTCATGATTTTTGTCACGATCTGGATGTTTGTGGTTTATTTCCCGCTAGCGCACATGATCTGGGGCGTCACGGGTTATATGAACGGTGTCTGGAATGCGGGGGCCGCGATTAAGGCCATCGATTTTGCCGGCGGCACCGTGGTGCACATGTCTTCAGGGTGGTCGGCCTTGATTCTTTGCTTAATTTTAGGGCCGCGGCTGGGTTTCGGAAAAACTCCCATGCCGCCACACAGCTTGGTGCTGTGCATGGTGGGCACTGGCATGCTTTGGGTGGGTTGGTATGGCTTTAATGCTGGCTCGGCCGCCGCCGCCGACGGCGTGGCGGCGAATGCCTTCACCACCACGACGCTCGCGACCGCCGTGGCCTCCTTCACGTGGGCGGCACTCGAATATTTTACCCGGGGCAAAGCGAGCGTCCTCGGTTTTTGCTCCGGAGCGGTCGCTGGGTTGGTGGTGGTGACCCCGGCGTGCGGTTTTATTACCAGCACCTCTTCAGTTTGGGTCGGCCTGCTGGCCGGCGCGATTCCCTTTCTCGCCTGTACCAAATTGAAAGGCTGGCTCAAATATGATGATGCGCTTGATACCTTCGGCGTGCACGCCGTCGGTGGCACCTTGGGGGCTTTGCTCACCGGCATTTTCGCCACCACTTCGGTCAATGGTAATCTCAATACGAATCTCAAGGCTATCGTCGGCCACTCCCTCTGGTTGGAGCAGCTGAAAGCCATGGGGCTGACGGTTATTCTTTCCGTAGGGGCGACGGTGATCATTGCCTACGTGCTCAAAGCGACCATCGGTCTGCGCCCTGAGGTAGATGATGAGCGCACCGGCCTCGACCTCACCGACCACGGCGAGGAAGGCTATATCTACGAAGCCAAATCATAAGCCCTTAACTTAATTATTTTATGAAACTCATCATCGCCATTATTAAACCATTCAAGCTCGACGAAGTGAAGGAAGCGCTCGGCGCCGTCGGTATCCAGGGCCTGACGGTCACCGAGGTTAAAGGCTTCGGCCGGCAGAAAGGTCACACGGAAGTTTATCGTGGAAGCGAATACACGGTGGATTTTTTGCCCAAGGTGAAAATTGAATTAGCCCTCTCGGACGACTTAGTGACTAAAGCCATTGGGGCTATTAGCACGGCCGCTAAGACGGGTAAAATTGGCGACGGGAAGATCTTCGTGCTGCCGTTGGAGGATGTCATCCGCATCCGCACTGACGAGCACGGTGAAACGGCCGTTTAGTTTTTGGGGGAGTTAGTCAATCAGCCGGTCTCCGCGGGGAGGCCGGCTTTTTCTTTGATAAATGCCGCGAGCTGCCCATGGTGAATGCCACGTAATGGCTTCATCATTGGCGCTTAAAATTTTAGACTCCCATACTGGAGGTGAGCCGACTCGGCTCGTGCTCGCGGGTGGTCCAGAGCTGGGCCTAGGTCCACTCGCGGAACGCGTTAAAATATTTCAGACCGAGTACGACTCCTTTCGATCGGCGATTGTCAACGAGCCCCGCGGTTCGGCCGTGGTCGTAGGGGCGCTGCTCTGCGCCCCCCATGATCCTAGCTGCCAGTTTGGCGTTATTTTTTTTAATAATGTAGGCTACCTCGGCATGTGCGGACACGGTACGATAGGCCTAGTGGTGTCACTGGCTTATCTGGGGCGGCTCCAGCCTGGCCTGGTGCGGATTGATACGCCCGTAGGCCCCATCGAGGCGATCCTGCATCTTAATGGAGAAGTCTCGGTGACTAACGTTGCGAGCTACCGCCGCGAGCACGGGCTCAAGCTGGCTTTGCCCGGCGGTGGGCACGTGACGTGCGATCTCGCTTGGGGCGGCAATTGGTTTTGCCTCATTGAGCAGCACGGACTGACTCTCGCCTTAGCTAATCTAGCTCAACTGACGGATTATTGTTTGCGCATTCGGGCAGCACTCAGCGGCGCAGGGTTTCCTGAGGTCGATCACGTCGAATTGTTCGAACGTTCAGCGCGCGCGGGGGTCGATAGCAGGAATTTTGTCCTGTGTCCTGGTCTCGCTTACGATCGTTCTCCTTGCGGCACGGGCACGAGTGCCAAACTCGCTTGCCTCGCCGCTGACGGTAAGCTAGCCCCCGACGTGGAGTGGGTGCAGGAAAGTATCGTCGGCAGTATTTTTCGGGCAAAATACTCTCGGCGCGGGGAGGAAATTATTCCCACTATTACGGGATCAGCTCATGTCATGGGGGAGGGCACGCTGATCTTGGATCCCCAGGATCCTTTTTGCTGGGGCTTTCCGGCCTGATGATCGTTAATCATCCATTCTATTTAAGTTATGCGTGAATCAAAATCAGTAATCGTCTGCGGCGGAGGTGTTGTGGGCCTCTGCTGTGCCTATTATCTAGCCCGTGAGGGTCGCGCTGTCACCGTGCTGGAACGCAATGGGGAAGTGCGCGATCATTGTGCGCTCGGCAGTGCTGGTTATGTGTCGCCGAGTCACGTCATTCCCCTCGCGGCGCCGGGCATGGTGTGGCAGGGCCTGAAGTGGATGCTCAATCCGCGCAGTCCTTTTTATATCAAGCCGCGCCTCGATAGCGATTTGCTCCGCTGGAGTTGGCTTTTCATGCGCTCCGCCAATCGGGCCCACGTGGAGCGCGCCGCGCCAATTTTGCGTGATCTTTGTGTGGCCAGTCGCGCACTTTTCGAAGAATTGGACGATATTACCGGTCATGCTTTTGAGTTTAAAAAAGAGGGCCTGCTCAATCTTTGCAAAACAGCGGCCGGCCTCGATCACGAAGCCCACGGCCTCGCCCGCCTTGCCAATGAACTCGGCGTTGAGGCCCAAATCTTAAATGCCGCGCAGACTGCAGCCCTGGAGCCGGGCATTAAACTGGATGTCGCGGGTTCAGTATATTTCCCGATCGATGCTCACCTGACGCCGTGGCGTTTCGCCCAAACTCTGACGGCTTTGCTCAAGGAGATGGGGGTGCGCTTCCAATGGAATACCACAGTTTTTGGTTGGCGAACTGAAGCCGGACGGATTGCCGCGGTGCAAACCACGGCCGGTGATTTACTCGCTGATGAATTTGTTCTCGCGGGCGGCTCTTGGGCCCCTGCGATGCTGACGGGTTTGGGCCTTCGGTTGCCGTTGCAAGCCGGCAAAGGTTACAGTCTTACTTTGCCGCAGCCGCGCTTTAAAGTTACCAAGCCCATGATTTGTACGGAGCGCCGAATCGCGGTAACGCCAATGGGGGACACCCTGCGCTTTGGTGGCACCATGGAGTTGAGTGGGATTAACCACGACGTGCGGCTGGAGCGGGTGCAGCAGATTATTGATTCTGTGCCGCTTTATTTTCCCGAACTTACGGCCGCAGATTTTTCCGGGATTCAGCCTTGGCATGGTTTGCGGCCAGTGGCCCCCGACGGCATGCCTTATGTGGGCCGCTTTAATCGTTATCGAAACCTGACGGCGGCTTGTGGCCACGCCATGTTGGGGGTCACGATGGCGCCCATCAGTGGCTTGCTCGTAGCTGAAATTCTCGCCGGTCGTAAACCCTCGGTAGCTTTGCAGATGCTCGACCCTAATCGATACGCCTAACTTTGCTCAGTCCACCCCGAGAGAGGACCGCGGTAGCTCAAAAATAAAACGCTTATGAATTGGAAAGGTGTTATTCCCGCCATCACGACCAACCTCGCGGCTGACTTGACGGTCGACCATGCCGCACTCGCCGTTCATTGCCGGTGGCTGATTGATAGTGGCTGCACCGGGCTCGTCGTCGGCGGTTCCCTGGGAGAAGCGGCGACGCTCAGTTTTGAGGAGAAGATTGCCATTGTTCGTACAAGCGTCGCGGCCGTGGCGGGACGAGCGCCGATCGTGCTGGGCATTGCCTCCCTGAGCACGCTGGAAGCAGTGGCTTTAGCGCAAGCGGCGGAACAGGCTGGCGCGCAGGGTCTGATGGTCCTGCCGCCTTATGTTTATTCCAGTGATTGGCGTGAAATGAAAACACACGTCAGCGCCGTCATTGCCGCGACCAAGCTTTCTTGTCTGCTGTACAATAATCCCCCCGCCTACAAAACTGATTTTCTGCCAGAGCAGATCGCCGAACTAGCGAGTCTGCATCCTAATTTGCACGCGGTGAAAGAATCCAGTGGTGACACGCGGCGGGTCACCGCAATTCAAGCGGTGGTTGGCCCCCGCTTGGCGGTCTTAGTGGGAATGGATGACGCTATTGTTGAAGGCATCTACGCTGGGGCGGTGGGCTGGATTGCTGGGTTAGTTAATGCGTTTCCGGTTGAATCGGTGGCGCTCTTTAATTTGGCCAGTCGTGGAGAGAAGGCGCGGGCGGCGGCGCTCTACGCTTGGTTTCTCCCGCTGCTCCGCCTCGATACCGTGCCCAAATTTGTTCAGCTGATCAAATGGGTGCAGGCCGAAGTTGGCCGCGGTACGCCGTATGTTCGTGCTCCGCGCTTGACCTTGGCCGGGCCTGATCTGGCCGCGGCGCGGGCGGTGTTGACGGCGGCCTTGCAACATCCTCCGGCTTGGTGAGGGGGCCTTTTGACTCGCCGGGTGCCGCGTTGAGGGCCACCATCGGGGTCCCTTATGAAACCTGATGGAAGTTCACTGATTGGTTTTGGTTCCAGTGCGCCTGGTGGCGCGGAATTTTTGGCGTTTGATCCCGCCCGCGGAATCTCCTTAGAGCCAACTTTCTGCTCGGCCACGGGCCGCGATCTCGAGCGGGCCGTACAATTAGCGGCCGCCGCTGCGCCGCTTTGGGCCAAGCTTTCTGGGGCGCAGCGCAATAAGTTTTTACGCACCATTGCGGACAATCTTGAGAAAAAATCGGCGGATCTCGTCGCGCGGGCCCAACAAGAAACCGCCTTACCGGAAGCGCGCTTGAAAGGAGAGATTGCGCGGACGGCTGGTCAGTTGCGTCTTTATGGCGAAACCGCTGAGCGCGGCGATTGGCTCGATGCACGCATTGAGACGGCGCAGCCAGAACGTCAACCGCTGCCCAAGCCAGATCACCGCTCTTTGCTGCGACCCTTGGGTCCTGTCGTGGTATTTGGTTCTAGTAATTTTCCGTTCGCCTACTCGGTGGCGGGGGGCGACACCGCCTCCGCTTTTGCCGCCGGTTGCCCAGTGATTGTGAAGGCGCATTCTGCTCACCCTGGCACGAGCGAGCTGGTGGGCCGATTGATTCTCCATGCGGTCCGAGATTGCGGCCTACCGGAGGGCACATTTTCCCTGCTCTTTGATGCTGGCTTGACCGTCGGGCAAGCGCTCGTGCAGCACCCTTTAGTTAAAGCGGTTGGTTTTACGGGATCCCTGCGCGGCGGTCGTGCGCTGACGGATCTGGCCGCCGCCCGCCCCGAGCCAATTCCCGTCTATGCGGAGATGGGCAGTATCAATCCTGTTTTCATTTTACCGGGCGCGTTGGCCGAAAGATCGGCTGCGCTCGTAGATGGACTGCATGCGTCCGCTACGGTAGGGGTCGGGCAGTTTTGCACTAACCCCGGTTTAATCGTGCTGGTCCGTGCGCCGGCGGCGGAAGATTTCTTAAAAAACCTAGGGGCGAAATTAGCCGCAACTCCCCCCGCCGCGATGTTGACGGCCGCAATCTGCGCTAATTTCAGGAAAGGAGTGGCCGCCCGCGCTCGCATCACAGGAGTTCGCCCGCTGCCTGCCCCGTCGGCTGATGACGCGCGGTTGTCGACGGTCGCCGCTCCGGTTTGGTTTGAAACTTCGGCACAGGATTATTCGAGTAATCCAAATTTGACCGAAGAGATTTTTGGCCCGAGCTCTTTAGTGGTGTGGTGTAAAGATTCTGCGGAAATGTTAGCGGTGGCGCATGACCTTTCCGGCAATCTCACGGCGACTTTACACGCCGGCACGGCGGAAGTTGCCGCGCAAGGGGCGCTGCTTGATATTTTAGCGAACAAAGCAGGCCGGGTGATACTAAACGGCTTTCCGACGGGACTCGAAGTCAGCTCTGCGATTGTCCACAGTGGACCGTATCCTGCCACCAGTGATGGTGGCCGCAGCACCTCAGTCGGCACACGGGCCCTCACCCGCTGGGTGCGGCTCGTCTGTTATCAGAATTTTACCGAGGAATTGCTGCCGCCAGAATTGCAAAATGCGAATCCCCAGGGCCTGCGTCGGTTGGTCAACGGCGCGTGGACGAACGGCGCAATTTGAGGCTGCGATTTAGCTGACACGCTCGGCCCCGGGTTCAAGCCGGGTGGGTGACAGCTTGGCGGCGGCGTGTCGAATCGCGCGCTGGTAGGCGGTGAGGCCGGGATCTTCCGTCGTGGCGCAGAGCGTTTCCAAGGCGAGCTGCAGCGCTTCAGTCTGCCGGCCTTGAGCGTGGAGGGTTAGCGTCAGAAAAATTGCAAATTCCGGATTATCGGGAAATTGAAGTTGGCCGGAACGGAGCACATCTGCCGAGCGCGGTAATTGACCGAGGAGGCGCAAGGTTGAGCCTAAGCCCAATTGAGCGCCTGATAGTTCGTTGGGAGACAAACCGAGGGCGATTGCTTTTTCGTAGTAGGGCAGGGCCTCGGCTGGGCGATCGAGCACGTCACAGGTCCAAGCTAATTGGAAATTAATCTCGGCGACATTCGGGTAGCGCTCGTCGAGTGCGGTTAGTCGCGGGAAAATTTCCTGCGATTGCCCGTGGGCTCGCGCGCCAACGATGGCGTCGAGTTCAGGTTTCCAATGAGGGATTTCTGAAGCGGGGGACATGCAACAAGACTTGGCGGCGAGTGGAGGCCCCGCTGGATCCCGCCCAGCGAGAGCGGGATTTGCTGGCTTAGGCCTTGGGGGGTTGCTGGTTGGCTGGCGCCGCCACGACCTTCTTCTCGGGCAGTGCGCGGGTGGCGACCTCCTGTTTGAAGCGGGCGATGACCTCTTCAACTTTCAGGATGCCTTCGTCGCCTTTGGCGCGGGAGCGGACCGATACGCTCTGGGCTTCGGCTTCTTTTTGACCGAGCACGAGCACGTAAGGAATTTTTTCCAGTTCAGCCCGGCGAATTTTTGCACCGAGCTTATCGGAGTGTGCGTCGATGGAGACCCGAAGGTCCGCGGCGAGCAGTTGCGTATGCAAAGCCTGGGCGTACTCGATAACCTTATCGCTGATGGGGACGATCCGGATTTGTTCGGGCGCGAGCCAGAGCGGGAAATCTCCCCCAAAATGCTCAATGAGCACGCCACAGAAACGCTCCATCGAGCCAAAGGGCGCGCGGTGAATCATGACGGGACGGTGCGAGGCGTTATCGGCTCCGATGTAGGTAAGGTCGAAGCGCACGGGTAAATTATAATCGACCTGCACGGTGCCGAGCTGCCACTCGCGGCCGATGACATCCTTAATCACGAAGTCGATTTTTGGTCCGTAGAAGGCGGCCTCGCCGGGCTCTTCCGTAAAAGGCACGCCCAATGTTTGAGCGGCCTCGCGGCAGGCGTTTTCGGCTTTATCCCAGTTCGCGGAGTCCCCGGTGTATTTCTGGGAGTCAGGGTCGCGCAGGCCAACGCGGACGCGGTAATCGGCCATCCCTAACGTGGTGAGAACGGTTTTTACGAGAGAGAGACAGCCAATAATTTCTTTGGGCACCTGTTCTTCGGTACAGAAAAGATGGGCATCATCCTGGGTGAATCCCCGCACGCGAGTCATGCCGCTCAGTTCACCCGACTGTTCCCAGCGGTAAACGGTACCAAATTCCGCCAGTCGCACCGGTAAGTCGCGGTAGGAATGCGGTTGCGAAGCAAAAATCTTAATGTGATGCGGGCAATTCATCGGCTTCAGCAAAAAGCCATCGATGAGTTGGTCGTCAGGGAGCACGCGATCCTTCGTGATCGTTTCTTGCCCGGTGAGTCGGTTAACTTTTTCCGCAAGATGGCTGGAGACCGCTTCAATGCGATTCGACATTTCCGCGCACGAGCAGCCGGCCGAGGTCAGTTGTTCGAGAAATTCTCGCTCCACGACGGGTGGAAATTGGGAGTCTTTGTAGTACGGGAAGTGCCCGGAAGTTTTATACAGTGAGAGTCGACCGATGTGGGGCGTGAAGACTTGCGAGTAGCCCTGCTTGCGCAGTTCACCCATGATGAAATCCTGCAATTGCTGCCGCAGAATCGAGCCGTTGGGGGTCCACAGAATCAGGCCTTGGCCAACATCTTCATCGATGTGGAAAAGCTTTAACTCTTTGCCGAGTTTGCGGTGGTCGCGCAATTTGGCCTGCTCCATCTGGGTCAGGTAATTAGCCAATTCCTCCTTGGTGGGGAAGGCGGTGCCGTAGATGCGCTGGAGTTGCTTGTTGGTCTCGTCGCCGCGGTGGTAAGCCCCCGCGATGGAAAGAAGTTTGAAAGCCTTCAGCTTCGCCGTATAGCGGACGTGGGAACCGGCGCAGAGATCCGTGAACTCACCGTTGGTGTAGAAGGAAATTTTCTCATCCGCGGGAATATCCGCGAGGCGGCCGAGTTTATAGCGTTCTTGGCCGCGCGATTTGATAATCTCAATCGCTTCCTCGCGGGAGACTTCTTTGCGGTCGAAGCGCTGATTCTCCTCAGCAATTTTTTTCATTTCAGCCTCAATCTTAACCAGATCATCGGCGGTGAATTTGTGCTCCAAGTCGATGTCGTAGTAGAAACCGGCATCAGTGGGCGGCCCGATATCGAGTTTGGCCTCAGGGAAAAGGCGGAGAACGGCAGTCGCGAGGACGTGCGAGGCCGAGTGGCGGAGTTCTTCGAGCGGAGACATCGACATGGTGTAGTTGGGTTTAGTCCTCCTTACGAATGGAGGGCTGAAAGGGTTATTGGCGACAGGGATTGGCTCCTTGTCAATGCGGACCTGAGTCAAGGCGCGGCAGCTACTAAACGCGCAAAAGCCCTAGCGGTCGGGCGACCGGCTCTCAGGTGAGCGGTTCTTTCAGCAATAGGCGCGATCTACGGCTTCAGCGGTTCGAGGCTGTAGCCGTCTTTGGCATCTTTCATATTCCAACCCGCCGTCGTCAGTTCCTGGCGATAGGCGTCAGCCCCCGCGAAGTCCTTCGCTTGCTTCGCGGCCCAGCGTTTCGCGGCGAGCGTCACGATAGCGGCCGGTGCCTCCACTGGCGGTAAATCGAGGGCAGCTAACTGGAAGCCGAGCGCAAAAAGCACGCGATCAAAAGCGGCTAGATCAACGCCGGCCGGTCCACGATTCACAATCGTGAAGAGGGCGCCGAAGGCTCCGGGTATGTTCAGATCATCAGCGAGCGCGGTAAAAATGGGGGCGAAGGTTGTCGTGGCCTCAGCCCGACTGCGCCCGTCCAAGGCTGCGCGATAAGTGCGCAGGGTTTTCAGAGCGCTTTCAGCCGCGTGCAGCGAGTCGAGGGAAAAGCTTAATTGTTTGCGGGGGTGCCCCATGAGCAAGGCGTAGCGGAGCGCCATCGGGGAAAATCCTTTGGCGACCAATTCATCGAGCGTGTAAAGGTTGCCGAGGCTCTTGCTCATCTTCTTGCCGTCAACTAAGAGGTGCTCGCTGTGATACCAATGATGCGAAAAGGGCGTGCCGTTGCAGCATTGGCTCTGGGCAATTTCATTTTCGTGGTGAGGAAAGAGTAGATCCACCCCGCCGGTGTGTAGGTCGATTGTCTCGCCGAGATGTTTTTTACTCATCGCACTGCATTCGATGTGCCAGCCGGGTCGACCGCGCCCCCAGGGACTATCCCAAGCATTGGCGCCATCTTCGGGCTTGTGCGCTTTCCAGAGCGCAAAATCACTGACGTCTTCTTTTTCGTCGGCATCAGCGGGTGTGGCCTTGAGCGCGCTCCCTGTTTGGAGCTCGCGTTCTTTGACGCGAGAAAGCGCGCCGTAAGCCTCGAAGGAGTTTACTTTAAAATAAACCGACCCATCCGCCGCGCGATACGCATTCCCTTTCTTCATGAGCACCGCGATCATATCCACTTGCTCGGGGATGTGCCCCGTGGCGGTCGGCTCCACGTGGGGCGGTAAGCAATTCAAGCTCGCGCAGTCGGCGTGAAATTTAGCGGTCCATTGTTGCGTAACGTCGGCGAGGGGGCGCTGTTCATCCCGGGCGCGCTTGATGGTTTTGTCATCAACGTCGGTTAAGTTTCTTACATGTTTTACTTTATTCGCCCCAAACTCCAACTCCAGCAGTCGGCGAATAATATCATTCACGACAAAGGTGCGAAAATTTCCGATATGAGCCGGGGCATACACCGTGGGCCCGCAGTTATAGAAGCGAAAAATACCATCGGGTTGCGCGGGCCGGAGCTCGCACAGGCTGCGGGTGAGGGAATCGTAAAGGCGGATCGACATGCAGCAGGTTAAGTTGCGTTCAACAGGCGCAAAAAGCGTAAAATGATCAATCTCGGATTACCTCACTAGCTGGAATCAGCTGCCGCGGGACCCGAACCGCGGCGGGTAGTCTAAGCCGCAAAAGATTAGCGTGAAATAATGCCAATTAGTGGTTTAGTCTTAGTCTTTCTCTCGCCATGGCCAAAAAATCCAAACTCGCTTTAACGCATCGTCCTCGTCGTCTCCGTCGGCAGCCGACGCGACGGGCGCTCGTCGCTGAGACGGTGCTGCGGGTGGAGGATCTCATCGCTCCTTTATTTGTGGTGGAGGGGAAAGGGCGGCCTCAGCCCATTGCCTCGATGCCGGGGGTTAACCGATTTAATCTGGTTGATCTCGTGCAGGAATGCGCGGAATTGCACGCCTTAGGCGTGCCGGCCGTCGCGCTATTCCCTAAGCTAGAGGCTGCGCTTAAAGATGCGACGGGCACCCAAGCGTTGAATAAAAATACGCTTATTCTTCGCGCTGTGCGTGCGGTGAAGAAAGCGCTACCGACCTTAACCGTGATCACCGA
>NEUY01000041.1 GCA_002304425.1 Opitutia bacterium Tous-C10FEB | reverse complement strand
CCGAACTGAAATATATTGGTCCCGAGAAAACTGATGCCCGTCTCGATCGAACTCCGCAACGCGGAGACGGCCGTCATCACGCCGATAATGGAGAATACTCCGATGGTAATGCCCGACATCGTCAAAAAAGAGCGCAGCTTATTCACCCCGAGTGAGCCGAGGGCCATGCGCAGGATTTCCATTGAAGCCATTTTATTCATAACGCAAAGCCACCACCGGATCGAGTCGGGAGGCTCCGTAAGCGGGTAAAAACCCCGAAACAATTCCCGTGACTACCGATACCAACATACTCACGACCACAAGATCAGCGGAAAATTGCACCGGAAAATTTGGGGCCACCTGCTGCACCACCATAAATAAGCTAAAGGAAACCACCATCCCGACCACTCCGCCAATCAGGCAGATCGCAACGGCCTCAATTAAAAATTGCATTAAAATGCTCCGCCGCCGGGCCCCCAAAGCTTTGCGCGTGCCGATCTCCTTGGTGCGCTCCTTCACGCTCACAAAAGTAATATTCATAATCCCGATGGCGCCGACGAAGAGCGCGAGGCCGGTGATAAACAATCCCGCAATGGCGATGCCCGATTTCACGGGTTCAAGCTGGGCCTTAAAAGCCTGCTGCTCGTTGATATTAAAATTATCGCGTTCGCCCGGCAATTGCCCCCGCACCCGCCGCATGGCCCCCGTAAGCTCCTCTTTCGCGGCGGCCAGTTGATTTTTATCTTTAGCCTTCACGCGCAAATCGGCGCCGCGCCGCGTGCTGAAATATTTCTGAAAGGCACTGAGCGGCAGGACGACCTGGTTATCGAAACTGAAAAGACCGAGAAATTCTCCCTGTTTGGCAAAGACCCCCACGACGAGAAAGGGATGCCCCCCAATGCGCACCATTTGATCGACGGGCGGTCGACCGGGGAAAAGTGCTTCCGCCACATCAAAGCCCAAGACACAGACCTCCCGACCCACCCCAGCTTCACTCTCATTAAAAAGCCGGCCCTCCTGGTATTCGACGCTGTTGATCCGCGCGTAATCCGCGGTCGTCCCAATCGTGAACACATTGTTTACTTTGTTATCCTCAAATTTCACCGGCGACCCACGTCCGACTACGGGCACGGCAATTTCCAATAAACTGCCCGGGGTCGCGGCGATAATCCGATTTAATTTGTCCGCATCCGCCGGCACCAAATTCGGCCGGTTATTATAATTCCACCAATCCTCGACTCGCCCCCAGGGCCACTTCTGCACGTAGAGCACGTCCTCGCCCAGCATGGCTAGGCTATTCTGAAAACCCGTATCAATCCCCCGAATCGCGGTGCCCATCAAGGTCACTGCCACGATCCCAATAATCACGCCCAAGGCCGTCAGGCCCGAACGCAGCACGTTCGCCTGGATCTGCGTGAGCGCAATCCGGCAGGACTCGATGAACTCATTATAGAAACGCTGCACAGCGAGATAAATTCAGCGGGCGGTTACTGCCGCACGTCGCTTTCAATTAAACCATCGCGCAGACGCACGATGCGACGCGCGTGGCGCGCGATATCTTCTTCGTGCGTCACGACGATAATCGTTTGCCCTTGCGCGTAGAGCTCCTCGAGCAACTGCATGATTTCCTCACCAGTTTTGGAGTCGAGATTGCCGGTGGGTTCGTCGGCCAAAATAATCGAGGGATTATTGACCAACGCCCGCGCTATGGCCACGCGCTGCCGCTGCCCGCCGGACAGCTCATTCGGCTTATGCGTCATCCGATCCCCTAGCCCGACGGCCCGCAGAGTTTGACTCGCTTTTTCGCGCCGCGCCGACGGCGAAAGGCCCGCATAGATGAGCGGCAGCTCGACATTCTGCAGTGCACTCGAACGCGGCAACAGGTTGAAGGTTTGAAAAACAAAGCCGATTTCCCGATTACGGATGTCGGCCAGCTCATCGTCACTCATGAGCGAGACATCTTTCTCCGTGAAATGATACCGGCCACTCGTCGGTGTATCTAAACAGCCCAGCATATTCATCATGGTGGACTTGCCGCTACCGGAAGGCCCCATGATCGCGAGGTACTCGTTGCGCCGCACGGTGAGCGCGACGCCCCGCAGCGCATGCACGATCTCCTCCCCCATTTTGTAAAGTTTCGTGACATCCTCAATTTCGATGACCACGGGGCCCGGCTCACGGTAGCCGCGCGGCGCGGTCCCAGCGCTCGGGCCACCAAACGTATCTCGGGCAGAATTAAGCGAAGAACTCATGGCGTTAAGCAGAGGGTGGTTGGCGGCTAAGCGGGCTAGCCCAGACCAACGCCGACTGGTTTACTTGGTTTCCTCTTTCTTGGGTTTCTCGATCATGACCTTGCTGCCATCCTTTAATTTACGACTGATGGCAGCATAACTGCCGGCCACCACTTCATCGCCGGCCTTCACGCCGCTTTTAATTTCAATCGAAGTATTATCGGCAATCCCCGTCTCCACTTTGTGTTGCTTGACCGTGTCACCCGTCTTGATGAACACCACTCGGTCTAGCTGTTCGCGACTGCGGCGGGCTTCATCACGTTCACTGGCCACTTCCAGATCATTGCCCGATCGCTCTTTTGCCTCTTTCGCCTTGGCGAGCTGCAGCTCTTCGCTGGTTTTGCCGCCCACCGCGCGCACGGTGACGCTTTGGATAGGAACTGATACCACATTAGCGACGGTCTGGGTTTCGATATCCACCGTCGCACTCATCCCCGGCCGCAATTTAGCTTCGGGCGCCTTGATGCTGATCTTAACGAGAAAATTCGTCACTTCATCCGAGGCTGAAGTCGCCGCTGATTGCGCGCCGATCGTGATGGCAGAACTGCTGATTTCATTGACCAAGCCCATGAATTTCCGCCCCGGGAAAGCGTCGACCGTGACGATGGTATGATCGCCTAGCTTGACGTTGATGATGTCATTTTCATTCACCTTCACGCGCACCTCCATGTTATCGAGATTAGCGAGGCGCATGATTTCCGTACCGGCAAAGGAACCGGTACCCACCACGCGCTCCCCCACTTCGCTGCTCAGCGAACTAATGCTGCCCGCGACGGGTGAGTAAATCGTGGTTTTAGCCAATGAATCACGCGATTGACTGACCGAACCCTCGGTGCGGCGAATCTGCGCCAACGAAGAATCAAAATCTGCTTTGGCCACATCCAGATTGGCGGTGGCAGCGACAAAATCGGCATTCGATACGAGCTGCTTGCCGTAGAGTTCTTCCGCTTGCTTAAAATCATGCCGAGCTTTGGTCAGCCGCGCCCGACTCAGCACACTGGTCGCCTTCGCCGAGGCGAGGGAGGCCTCTTGTTGCTCCAGGGCCGCTTGGTAAAAATCTGGTTTAATCCGGACCAGGAGGTCGCCCTTCTTGACGCTCTGACCCTCAATCACGGGAATCTCGATCAATTCGCCGGCCACCTCGGGCGAGATTTTCACCTCGACCTCGGGCTGTACTTTTCCCGTTGCCGTGACGAGATGAGTGATCGTCCGGACGACAGCTTTTTCCACCGTGATAGGAATGGCTTTTTCTCCACGCCGTTTAGCCGCCATGACCGCCGCAATGACGATCAGCACGGTCACGCTCCCCAGAATAATGAACAGCGTGCGCTGCGATTTCTTTTTTTGAGGACCGGCGGAATTTGCCGGAGTGGAGGGAAGCGGTGCAGACATATTATAAAATTAATTAAAGAGGGATGCGGCCAGAGTGTCGCGAGCGGCCAGAGAGAGGAACGCTCGCATAAAAACACCCGATTACGGGGTAAAGTTGCAGCCTGTTTTGATGAACGGACGCCGCAGCCGGATAAGTGGCGCCGCCAGAGCGCAAAGACCGGCTAGCGGGGCTGTTCCCAAGCGAGCGCGGCGCCGACGATTCCGGCATCATTGAGCATTTTCGCTGGGACGAGCCGGGCGCGCACCTTAAGATACTTAAACCATTTTTCGGATTTCTTGCTCACCCCGCCGCCGACGATAATTAATTCCGGCGACAAGAGCCGCTCCATGGCCCCCAAACTTAAATTAACGCGCTTGGCCCATTCCGCCCAACTGAGATCACGGCGTTTGCGAACCGCGGCCGAAGCGAAGCGCTCGATCGGTTTGCCCCGCCAGGGGATCCAACCTAATTCCACGTTCGGGAATAACTGCCCCTGATAAAATAAGGCTGAGCCGATGCCGGTGCCGAAGGTCAACATCAAGACCGTCCCTTTTTGGCCGCGGCCGGCGCCGAATTTCATTTCAGCCAATCCAGCCGCATCAGCATCGTTGAATATTCTCACCTTGCCACCCGTGGCGCGACCAAACAGAGCTGCGCCATTGAGGTGCGCCCAATTTTCGCCGAGGTTGCCCACCGCCCGAATATGATCGCCCTTGATAATGCCCGGAAAACCAATGCTGACGGGGCCCTTCCACTTAAAGTGCTGCACGATCTCGCGCACGGCCGCGAGGCCTTGCGCGGTAGGGCAAGGGGCGTCGACTTCCACGCGATGCCGCTCCGCGAGCAAGCGGCCCGTCTTGGTGTCTACGGGAGCGCCTTTAAAAGCTGATCCACCGATATCAATGCCGAGTACTTTCATAGATTTTCTAGCTTAGGTTAAATTGGTCGCTGCTGGCAACTCCTCTGGTGTGGCCGGACGCGCCGTGATCAGCTCCACTTCAAAATGCAATTCCTCCCCCGCCAGCGGATGATTAGCGTCGAGCAGCACCTCGGCCCCTTCGAGCGCCCGCACTGTGACCACCGGCGCGTGCCGATCGGGACCGGTCTGAAATTGATCGCCCACCTTGAGCTCACCGACGGGCAGCTGTGCGCGGGGTATGCGTTGCACCAAGGTGGGATCCGGCAGCCCATAAGCCCGCTCGGGGGCCACGATCACCGCACGCTTTTCACCGACCGCCATCTCCAATAACGCCTCCTCCAAGCCTTCAATGATTTGTCCGGTGCCCTCAGTAAATGGCATCGGCGCCCCACCCCGCGAAGTATCAATCAGCTGACCACGGCTATCTTTGAGCGTGTAATGAAAAGTACAGGTGCGTGGGGCCATAAACAAAGAGGATTAAATAATGACCGCGCGACGATCAACCCCGCCGGCCCAATCGGCCAGCGGAAAAATGGGCGAGCGCAGAATTAAAAATCTCAGCCGCCCCACGCTGAGGGTGGCGCCACCTGCAATTTGGCCCGCACCGCCGCGGGGATGAGCTGAGCCAACATGCCGCCTTTTTCGTCCGCGCCCACGCACACCGCCGTGACCTCGCCTCCCGCCACGAGCACCGCCCCTTTATGAAATTGGAAAAGATAGGTCACCGAACGCGTCCCTAATTTTTTCACGAAGAGCGTCACCTCCACCGTATCATTAAAGCGCAACGGGGCGCGATACGTGCAGCTCACATTGACGCGCGGCCAGCCCACCACCTGCCCCGGCACAAAAGAAATCTGCGGCAATTCCAGCGACCGATAAAAAGCGGTCTCACAGCTCTCCATCCAGCGGAAATAATTAACGAAGTGCACAATCCCCGCCATATCGGTCTCCGCAAACTCGACCTGGCGGGTCATTTTAAAAATAGCCGGCATGGCGATAACTTCTCATGCCCCGCAGGGGAGGCAATGCCGTTCCACGGGGGCCCGCTGCAGGCGCTCAGTCCGGCCCTTACGGCCCGCCTTGCTGCAATTCCGCGGCGGTCCAGTACGTTTTCCGTGCCGCCGTAGCCGCGCGAACTTTGGCGACCAACTCCGGCTGAACTTCGCCGGCCGTGTTGCCCCACTCAGCGCGAACATAGGAAATGACATTGGCGATCTGCTCGTCCTTCAGCACCTCACCGAGCGGCGCCATCACGTTGGTATAGGTCGAACCCTTCACTTCAATCGGCCCATTGAGGCCGTGGAGCACGATGCGAATGATCCGCTCTTCATTGCCGATGACCCACTCGGAACCAGCCAGCGGCGGATAGACACTCGGGACACCAAGGCCGTTGGCTTGGTGGCACGCGATGCACACATTAGAATAAACGCGCTTGCCCAACTGAGCCCGCGTGAGCGCGACATTAGCGACGGCGCCGGGTTTCTCGCGCTTGGCCGCCTCGCTATAAACGAGGGGATCAAAGCGCACCGAATTATGGGCGAGATAAATCGACCCAAAAAAAACTGCGGTACACATGAGACCGAGAATGCCGAGGGGCAGGAAAGAATAGCCGTCCGTCTTTTCTGGCTTGGTCTGCAACAATTGGGCATGCGCCTGCTGGATGCTGTCATCGCTGACGTTAGCCTGCTCGGGTTGGGAATTTTTATCGGGCTGAGAGCTCATCTTAGTGTCCACCCTCTTTGGGCTTTTCGGCCGCGGCATTACGGCTGCGTTCGATGGGGTAATCGTAGCTGTCCTTTAAACTTTGCAAGTAGGCCACCAGCGAATGCGCGCGATTCGTGGGGACCACTTCGTACCCTGGGCCTGGTCCAAATCTGCCGGGCACTTTGATCGCGTGGGTGGAGGGCTGGCGTCCGGCCAAGGCATGCACCTCAAACAAGAACGCATGCGCCGGCATGTTGGTGCCAGGCGCCACGGACTGCGGTGCGTACAGCAGCCGATAGAAATAATCCGCGTCAGCGTAAGGATGGAGCTCGAGATTGCCCGCATTGCGCAAATCAGGGCCCAAGCGACTTTGCCCGATCAAGACCACCTCATCGCGAATGTAGTCGCGGGCATAACTGCCGCGCTGACCCCATTTACGACCGAGATCGGCCCCAAAGCCTTCGCGCCGGACTTGCTGCGTATGGCAGCTGACGCAGCCAAGATCTTGGTAAACCATACTGCCTTGTACGGCCAAACCGGAAAGCGGTTGCGGATAGAGCGTCTCATCCACCGGATCCTTGAATTGGCTAAGGCGGCCAATCTGCTGGTGCGCCGTCAGCAGCAGCCCAACCCAAGAGAGGGCAAGCGTAGCAAAAACCCCGAGAAATAATTTTAGACCGTTTTTCATGCGTGCCCCTCCGCGCTCGACCCTTGGCCTAAGTCAGCCGGCGCTTTTTTGCCGCAAGCGCCGAGCGGACAAAGGAGACCGACAAAGTTGATGACAAAAGCGAGGTGCCCAAACAAGAGCACCGCGAAGCCCGCGGTCCGGAGCGTAAACCAAAAGGTCATGGCCTGCGTGATTTCACCGAAGGCCACGCCGGAAGTATTAAGCAAGTGACCTTGCTGCCAGCCACCCACCCCGAGAGCTACCGTCAGCAAGGCCCCGCCCACGAGCGTGGCGCCGAGATGCATTTTAACGAGTGCAGGAAACCGCCAAGCGCCCGCAGTTAAACGCGGCAAAATAAAGTAAGCCGCCCCGAACATCGCCGCAGAGAAGCAGGCGTACAGCACGACCCAATCACGCAATTCGGACAGTAAGGTAAATTGCGCAATCTCCACAAAATCACGGAACGAAAAAGCCAGATTGAGCACGGAGGCAAAAATGAAGGCGAGCGCGCTGAGCAAAATAAACCGCAGAGTTACGCTGCCCGCGAGCGCACTGTAACGACCCGAGAGCGTGCCAAAAATATTGAGGCCAATAATCACCACCGGGACGACTAGGAGGAAATTAGCGACCGTGCCCAAAGCCGGAATCCACACGGGGACCGGCGCGCCGATCAGTCGGCTGCCCCCCGCCAGCGCAGTCCCAATCACCAACCACCAGAAAGCGAGCGGCGCCAAATAATAATTAGCAATCGGCTTCCCGAGAATTTTCGGCAGGAAATAATAAACCGCGGCCAACGCCACCGGGACAAACCAGAGTCCGTAGAGACCGTGCACAAACCAAGCATTGACGACCGGCTGCAGCACGCCGCGCACCGGCGCTTTCAGCAACATCAACTGGGCAATGGCATACAACCAAGGAAACCAGAACGCCGCGCCGAAGAGATACCATTGGGAGGCGAAAACATTTTCCGTGTTGCGGATGCTAAAAGTCGTGACGGCCCAGACCCCCATCATGGCGTAGGAAACCAGCAAGATAAGCGGCACGAAGCGCGGCATCTCCAAGAGTTCAAACGAAGTGGAATAGCCACCAAGAATGCCCAACACCCCCAGCGTGACCCCCATGTTCCAGAAATTAATCGCGACCAACAACCAACCGCCATGGCGCAGCGTTGTGGCGGACAAACGCGCCATCAGCCAAAGCCCAAAACCGAGGGCCGCATTGATCCCCCAACCGTACACCAGCGCATTTTGCGCCGCGGGCGCGATGCGGCCGTAGGTAAACCAAGCACAGTCCGCCAAAAAGGCCGGGGTATGCAATTGGATCGCGGCCACGAGTTGCAACGTGCCGCCCAGCAGCAGCCAAAACAGGGCCGACCCGAAGAGGGCTAGGCCCGGCCATTTAGCTGAGGCATCGATCTCCATTTGCTCCGTGCGGACGGGTTGATCAGGGGAATTCATCGGCAAAGATTACGGCTTCGCGTGCTCGCGCACGGTGAGTTCAATGGCGCGCTCGATGGGCAAACGCACATGGCCCGTCTTCTGCTCGACCCAGCCATAGCTTTTCGCGGCGGCTTGCTCTTTGGCGCGATGCTCCGCGAGCAATGCCGCCCGATCAGCGGGTGTCCGCACGCCTTCAACTTTATCCACTTGATAGGCCTGGGGGACGTAACATTTCATCACGAGCCAGCCCAAAGCGGCAAAGCAGATGAGCACCACCACCGTGGTAAACAACGGGGTCCGCGCGGGGAAAGAAAAAGAGGCGGAGGTATTGCTCATGAATGGGCCTCGAGTTGATAAGTTTCTGGCGCCGTGGCTTCGTGATGCGTGAGCGACTCACGAATGCGGGGATCGCGGATCGGAATGATCTTCGCCGTGCCGAAGCTCCGAAGATAAGCCGCCACGCAAATTCCGCCGACGCCGACGACGGAGGTCAGCACCCACAACAAATGGAGCGAGAGGAACGGCAGCGGGTCATCGTGCGCGTCTTTCATGGCCGGCAGCACGTTGTAGCACAGATCGACTAAAATAATGACGGCTATCCAGCAGCTAATGAACAGCGCCGGGCGGAGCGTCGATTTACGGCGATAAGACAGCCAATAGATGAAGGGGAAAAAGAAATGCCCAAATAAAATGAGCATGCCGACCCACATCCAGTCGCCGTGTTCACGAATGTTATACCAAAAAGTTTCCTCGGGGACGTTGGCATTCCAGATGAGGAAATACTGCGAAAAAGTGATGTAGGCCCAGAATACGACGAAGGCAAAAGCCAGCGCGACCAGACAGTGCAGCTGGTTCGTGTTAAAGATCCCCTTGTAATCACCCCGCATGTACAGCCAGTACGTAATCATCACCCCAAAGGCCAAACCCGCGCGGATGCAGTTCGCGAAGAACCACACCCCGTACATCGTAGAGAACCAGTGGTACTCGAGACTCTTCATCCAATAGATGGCCGCAAAGCTCAGGGCCAGGGCGGTCAGCGGAATACCAAAAGCGGCGGTCTTCCGATTCATGAAAGTCCACTTCACATCGCCATCGGCATCTTGGGCGAAGGAGGCCTTGCGCAGACGAGCGGATAGCCAGATCCACACCGCAAAGAAACTAAGCGTCATGCCCGTGAACATCCGCACATTCAGGAAACTGGCTTTTTTCTGATAAAGAATATCCGAGGCAACCGTGCCGTGACCGCCGGGCAACACGTGGGTAAGATCCATCCAGGGCCAAATTAAACCGGGCTTCACCCAAGCCGAAATCAGCAGGGGCAAGAAAAGCACAAATAGCCAACTAAAGGCCGAAAGCCCGTGCTCGAATTGACGACGAATGACCGTCGACCAGCCAGCATCCACAATGTGGTGAATGAGGATCAATAACAACATGCCGACGCAAACGGCGGTCCAATAGGAAATGCCCACCAGATAGGCGAGCGCCACCGCTTGTTGATTCTCCGAAAAGCCAAAGGCTAAAGCGGTGACCGCGAGTCCCGCGATACCAGCGGTCAGGAATTTATTGGCCAAAGCCGTGGGTGCAGTAGGGGCACTCATGTTATTTTAATCCTTCGCGTTGCTCGACGGGCACATCATTGATCGTGGCCTGCCCGGCGCGTTGGAGCACGCGCATATAAGCCACTACCGCCCAGCGCTCATCGGGTGAAAGTTTATCCGCATACGGGTACATCGTATTCTTACCGTAGGTGATCGTGTTAAAGAGCTCCCCTTCCGCCATGCCGCGCAGACGATCATCGTGATACGTCGGCGTGAGCGCCATGCCATAGGACCTCGTGATGCCATTGCCATCGCCCAAAGCACCGTGACACGGCGCGCAGTAAATCGTGTAACGATTTTGTCCGCGGTGAATCAACGTCTCCGTCACCGGCACGGGCAAGCCGCGGGCAAAAGTACCGTCAGCATTTTTACCGGCATAGCGAAAATCATCCGCGCGCAAAAATGACGGATCCGCATTAACGGTCCGTCCGCGGGGCACCGTGCCGGCGGGCAAGGGCCGATCCGCACGACCATCGGCGAAAAACTTGGACGTGGCTTGGGGCTTATATTTCGCCTGACGATCCATGTCGGGGAAAACTTCAATCGGCGGACGCGAGGAACGGAGTCCGCGGAAGCCCATGACCGAAATCAGGAGCACGACGACAAAAGCTAAGGTGTAATAGGCGTAGCGCATCTTACTCTTCGATTTCGGCAATATCCTTACCCCCCGCCTGCTCGAGCAGGGCGCGGGTCTGGGCCGGGTTAAATTTTGGATCGCTCGCCTCAATCACGATGTAGAAACGGTCGTCACTGGCGCGGACAAATTGGGGCGCTTTCAGCAGCGGATGATAATGCATCGGCAGGCGATTAAGCAAAAACATGCCGGCGATCGTCGCGAAGGCGGTGAAGAGAATGGTTAATTCATACGAGATCGGAAAGGCGAACATCGGGCTGAAATAAGGCTTACCACCGACGATCAGCGGATACTCGTAGGCGTTGGCCCACCAAATGAAGGACATCCCCGTGCAAAAACCAATCAGGCCGCCCGTGAGCGAAAAACGCGGCACCTGCGAACGCCGCATGCCCATCGCCGCATCTAAACCGTGCACCGGGAAGGGCGTGAGCGAATCCCACTGCGTATAACCGGCGTCACGCACCTGCAGGCAGGCTTGGTATAAAGCCGGGGTGGTGTCGAAGGCGGCGACGATTCCGTAATTTTTTTTCATGGTCGCAGCGGTTTAGTGGTGATGCCCCGCATGCGGATCAGCCGCCGGGATGACCGCTTTCACTTCCGACATCGGCATGATGGGGACGAAGCGAATGAACAACAGGAACAAGAAAGAGAAGACGCCAAACGTCCCGAAGAAAGTGAAGATTTCCACGATCGAGGGGGAATAATAACCCCAGCTCGACGGCAAGAAATCGCGGGCGAGCGAGGTTACGATAATCACGAAACGCTCGAACCACATGCCGACGTTGACGAAAATTGACAGGATCCAGACAAGCGTCGTGTTTTCACGGACCGATTTGAACCAGAAGAATTGCGGGGTAATCACGTTACACCCGATCATGATCCAATAAGCCCAAGCATAGTGACCAAAGGCGCGATTGATGAAAGCAAACCCCTCGTATGGGTTAGAGCTGTACCAGGCGATGAAGAACTCCATCGAGTAGGCGTAACCGACCATCGTGCCGGTCGCCAAAGTGATCTTACACATGCAATCGATGTGGTACTGCGTGATCAGATCCTCGAGCCGGTAAACCGCGCGCAAGGGCAACATGAGCGTCATGACCATGCCGAAACCAGAGAAGATCGCGCCCGCCACGAAGTACGGCGGGAAGATTGTCGTGTGCCAGCCCGGGATCAGTGAAACGGCGAAGTCGAACGATACGATCGTATGCACGGAAAGCACGAGCGGGGTCGCGATGCCGGCGAGCACCAGGTAAGCCATCTCGTAATTGCTCCAATGCCGATTCGATCCGCGCCAACCCATGGCGAAGAAACCGTAGATCCGCGCCTTGAGCATATTGCCCGTGGCCGTAAAGCGATCGCGCATTGTGCCTAAGTCAGGAATCAAACCGACATACCAAAAGAGCACGGACACCGTGCCGTAAGTGGAAACCGCGAACACGTCCCACTCCAACGGCGAACGAAAATTCTGCCAAATCCCGTTTGAATTCGGGAAGGGGAACAACCAACCCGGCATCACCGCGAACCAAATACGACCGACGTGGAAGACGGGGAAAATCGCCGCGCAGATGACGGCAAAAATCGTCATGGCTTCCGCCGCCCGATTAATCGAGGTCCGCCATTTTTGGCGCAACAAACACAAGATCGCCGAAATGAGCGTGCCGGCGTGACCGATACCGATCCAGAACACGAAGTTGACGATGTCCCACGCCCAGTTGACGGGATTGGCATGGCCCCACACGCCCACGCCCGTGGAGACGAGGTAGACGAGTCCGGAAACCGTGAAAGACGCGATGACGGCGGCGAGGCCGAAGCACCACCACCACCAGGTCGGCGTCGTGCCTTCCACGATGCCGCAAACTTTTTCGGTGATCCAATGGAAATCACGATTCTGCTCCACGAGCACCGCCCGCGGAATGATCGCGGGATTAACCTCCGCGAGAATCGCCGGTTGCGCGGTGTGATCTGTTGAATGAGCGCTCATCAGTTATGCCCTCCGTGGCCGGCAGCATGGGGCGCGGCCTCGTGACCATGGCTGTCAGCCGAAGCGGCATGGCCGTTCTTCTGATTGTATTCCACGCGACTCAAGGGCAGCGCGACGTAGTCCGGCATCGCCGGATTGGGGTTACGCAATTTACCCAGGTAAGTGGTGCGCGGACGAATGTTGAGATAACCGAGCACCGCGTAATCACGGTCCTGCGCCTTGGCGCGAGAGACCGCGCTGTTTTCATCTTTAATATTGCCGAAGATAATGGCCTCGACCGGGCAAACCTGTTGGCAAGCGGTCTTGACCGCGCCGTCCGGCACCTCGATGTCGCCACTCGCTCCGGCCGCGCGCTTCTGCGCAATCTTCGCCTGCTGGATGCGCTGGACGCAATAGGTGCACTTCTCCATCACGCCGCGCATGCGGACGGTGACATCAGGGTTTTTCACCATCTTCACCAACTCGGGCATTTCACTCTGCGTACCGAGTGGCCCCATATAAAGCTGATCCGTCGCGCGCTTGTTGTAATCGAAGAAATTAAACCGGCGCACTTTGTACGGACAATTGTTCGCGCAGTACCGCGTACCGATGCAGCGATTGTAGGCCATCACGTTGAGGCCTTCATCGTCATGGACGGTTGCATTGACCGGACACACCGTCTCGCACGGAGCGAGTTCGCAGTGCTGACAGGTCATCGGCTGCATGGAAACTTGGGGATCCTCGGGGAGGACCTTGTTGCCTTCGGCCCCGAAGGCCTCCGCGTCGGCTTTGCCGTCAGAGTAATAACGATCGAGCCGAATCCACTGCATCTCGCGGCCGCGCATGACCTGATCCTTGCCAACGATCGGAATATTATTCTCCGCTTGGCAGGCGACGATACAGGCATTGCAACCGATGCAAGTATTGAGGTCGATCGACATACCCCATTGATGCGTTCCATCAAAATTAGGGGTTTCGTAGAGAGAATTTCCGCGCGGGGTCGTCGTCGCAATAAACGCGGGGGACTTGCCCTTATCCGCTCCAAGAACGGCCGGAGTATGCGACTCCATGCCGATGCCGTTCACGTAGCCCGGATTTTGCGTGTAGCTGTCCGCGCCTTGATAATTGGCTTCGCGCACGATGTCGCGACCTTCCATCGACCAATGCTCCTGCGTGTTGGCTAGCTTCATCCGTTCGCCCGTCTTGCGGAGCGTCGCGCCCGTCGCGAAGCCGAGGCCGGTGGATGCGCGCAGCGCGTAAGCATTAAAGCCGGCGCCGGTCCCGATGTGACCGGAATGCGTCCGCCCATAACCCAGCGGCAACACGATGGTGTAATTCGCCAAGCCGGGCTGAATATGCATCGGCCCACGCACCGTGCGACCGTTCAAAGTGACTTCGCCGATGAAGGCGTTTTCTTTGCCTTGGACGAATTCCGCTTCTTCTTTGCGCGCGACCTGCAGCAAGCTGCCGCTGGGGACGATCCCGAGCTCTTTGCCCAAACGCGGGCTGACCAAAATCGCGTTGTCCCAAGAAATCTTCGTCATCGGATCCGGACATTCCTGCAGCCAACCATTGTTGGCGAAACGGCCGTCATCCATCTTGTGATCAGTCGTAAAACGCACCTCGAGATTGTTCGCTGAGAGCGCCGCTCCAGCGGGGGCGGAGGTCAAAAGAACCTGCGCACGGGTGGCGTCAAAGGCGACGGTCACCACGGGATAACTCGACTCGGCGAGCAAACCATCGTGGAGGAATTTCTCGAAAGCTTTCTTGCTGTCGCCACTCGTCAATTGACTGATCGTGGTAAAAACCTGGGCGTAAGCATCCGCGGTTGCTTCTCCCGCGACTCGCGCTAGCAACTCAACTTCGGACATACCGTTAAACAGCGGCATGATCATCGGCTGAATCGGCACAATGGTGCCATCGACCGTCCGCGCATCGCCCCATGATTCTAAATAATGCGTCGCCGCGACGTGCGTTCCAGCGAGCGTGGAGGTCTCATCGTAATAATAACCATAACGAATTACCTCCGGCACCGCTTTGATGAGCTCAGCAAAATTAAGATCAGCCGGTGCATTGTAAGCGGGATTACCACCGAGTACGATGAGCGTCTTAACCGCTTGCGCCTTGATCGCCGTGGCGAGTGCGACCAGCGACGAGGCACTCTCTGGCGCCACCGCGACAAAATCAACCGTCCGCCCGATGTTGCCGAGATGGGCGTTGATCGCATAAGCGAGCACCTGCACCGCTGCAGGTTGATGGGCGCCGGCAACCACGAGGCTGGCCCCGCGATGCTCGAGCAAATCTTTAGCGCACTCCTCAATCCACTTATCTTGATGCGGGAAATCCAACCCGTGAACCAACGCCGCATAGGCATCAGTGCCGAGAATCTTACCGGCGAGCGCTGCCGTGAGCGCCAAAATCTGGCTACTGGCGAGACGTAGGCGATGATCCGCCATGCTGCCCGTCAGCGAAAAGCCGCTCTCAACCACATAAAGGCGATTCATCGGATCCGTCGGCTTGGTGACGCGACGGCCCTTG